>CAYGNA010000013.1:0-28458 GCA_964351065.1 uncultured Pseudomonadales bacterium | reverse complement strand
CGATATCCCCTGCACCTGCGTCCTGCACTTCAATGCGATCGAGGCCCTGGAACCCCATTATCTGCAGTATTTTTCCGCGCCGGCGCTTGCCGTCTGCAGACACCACGGTGACCTGATCACCCGCCTTCATACCACCACGCTTGATACGTCCCAGACCAATAACACCAACATAGCTGCTGTAGTCGAGGGCACTGATCTGCATTTGCAGGGAACCATCCCTGTTTACATCGGGCGCGGGCACCTTGTCGATGATCGTTTGCAGCAGGCAGGACATATCGTCTTCAATATTATCGGGGGACAATCCAGCCCGGCCTTCCAAGGCAGAACCGTAAACAACGGGGAAGTCCAGTTGTTCTTCAGTGGCACCCAGCTTGTCAAACAACTCAAACACCTCATCGACAACCCAGTCAGGGCGCGCACCTTCACGGTCAATTTTGTTTACCATCAGGATGGGGTTCAGCCCGTTGGCAAATGCCTTCTGGGTTACAAACCTGGTTTGTGGCATGGGTCCATCCACCGCATCAACCAGCAATAGTACCGAGTCAACCATCGACAGGATTCGCTCAACCTCACCGCCAAAATCCGCGTGCCCAGGCGTATCCACAATATTGATTCGATAGTCGTGCCAGGTGAGAGCCGTGTTTTTCGCCAGGATGGTAATGCCCCGCTCACGCTCAAGGTCGTTGGAGTCCATTACGCGTTCGCCCGTCTCTTCGCCGCGGGCAAGTGCGCCTGCCTGTCGAAGCAGTTTGTCTATCAGGGTGGTTTTCCCGTGGTCGACGTGCGCGATAATGGCAATGTTTCTTAATTTGTCGATCATGAAAGGAGCCGGGTCAGAGTAAAAGCGCGGCATTATACAGTGTCCGCTGCAAGTAGAAAGAACCCCGTGAGAACATACCACATTAACGCGGAGTTTAACGCCGGGTTTCACCCATACTGCAGACTTTGATTTAAATTGGTGCAATTAGAAAAGAGCGCACCACAATAGAGCAGTGATTGGCCAATTTTGCGCGGGGACCTTATTGAAATCAATAGCTTATCGCAAGCGAGCAGTGGCATACTCTTTGCTCTCTTATACAACGCTAATTTGGGAACGGCTTTAGCGGGCCGTTACTGGATCACTCACAACGAAAAGGGTAGTACCCACCGGAGGACCAAGTATGTCAGAGAAGACTCTGAAGCTAATTAAAGAAAGTGAAGCCAAATGGGTCGATTTGCGGTTTACCGACTCGCGCGGCAAAGAGCAGCACGTAACCAATCACGTTAGAAACATTGATGAAGAGTTCTTTGAGTCTGGCGCAATGTTTGATGGTTCATCGATTGCTGGCTGGAAGCCGATTAACGAATCCGACATGATCCTGATGCCGGATGACTCAACTGCAGTCATTGACCCTTTCACCGAAGAAACCACGGTCAATCTGCGGTGCGACATTCTCGAACCTTCCACATTACAGGGCTATGACCGGGATCCGCGCTCTCTCGCCAAGCGAGCAGAAGCCTACCTCGCGTCCACCGGAATCGGCGACACCGCCTACTTCGGTCCAGAACCCGAGTTTTTCATCTTCGATGACATCAAGTACAGGGTCGACATGGGCGAGTCCATGTTCCGCATTGAGTCCGAAGAAGCTGCCTGGATGACCTCTCATGAGTTCACCGGCGGTAACCTGGGTCACAAGCCAGGTGTTAAAGGTGGCTACTTCCCAGTGCCGCCAGTTGACTCCCTGCTGGATATTCGTAACTCCATGTGTGCCGCGATGGAGGCCATGGGGCTGAAAGTCGATCTGCATCACCACGAGGTAGGTACTGCCGGTCAGTGTGAAATTGGTGTTTCGTTTGACACACTGACAGCCAAGGCTGACCAGGTTCAGATCTACAAGTACTGTGTGCTAAACGTGGCCGCAGCCTACGGCAAGACAGCTACTTTTATGCCCAAGCCAATCGTTGGTGACAATGGCAACGGTATGCATTGCCACCAGTCAATCTGGAAAGACGGCACCAACCTGTTCGCTGGCGATGGCTACGGTAACCTGTCGCAGACCGCGCTTTACTACATTGGTGGCATTATTCGTCACGCCCGCGCTATCAACGCCTTCGCCAACGCCAGCACCAACTCCTACAAGCGTCTGGTACCAGGCTTTGAGGCACCCCTGCTACTGGTCTACTCGGCCCGCAACCGGTCGGCCTCAATCAGGATTCCATATGTTCAGGGCGGCAGCCCCAAGGGTGTCCGAACGGAAGTGCGGTTTGGTGATCCCTCGGCCAACCCTTACCTGATGTTCTCTGCCATGATGATGGCAGGCCTCGACGGCATCAAGAACAAGATTGATCCAATTGGACCAATGGACAAGGACCTGTACGACCTGCCGGCAGAACAACTGAAGGATGTCCCGACAGTGTGCTCTTCTCTGGAACAAGCGCTGGAGTGCCTTGATGCGGATCGTGAGTTCCTCTGCCAGGGCGACGTCTTTTCCAACAGCATGATCGATGGCTACATCGCGCTGAAAATGGAAGAGGTCATCAAGCTGAACTCGCACACTCACCCAATCGAGTTCGAAATGTACTACAGCGTCTGATCTGGTCGCCGTTCAGGACAAGCCCCCTCCGATTCGTCGGACGGGGCTTTTCTTTTGCACAGAAAACGCGCAGTTTCCTGTTATGACACATGTCCTCACTCAACGAATCCTGCTACTGCTTTTTCTCGCAGCTACCGGATCCGGGTTTGCCGCTACGGCAGACGACGCCAAATCCTCCGCCGAGGCAGGTACAACACCCCCAATTGGCGGAAAAATCTACCGAACCAAAGACGAACACGGCAGGACTGTGTTTACCGATCAGGCACCTGAAAACGCGCAGGAAGTCCAGGTAAACAACCCAATGACTTTCCCTGCGGGTGAATACGCCCGAGACTATGAAAGAGTCACCCGGCAGGAAACTGCACCCAATGGCAAGTCAGAGACGCCTTCCTACACGGATATTCGTATCACCTTTCCAGAAAATGGCAGTGCAATTCGTCAGAACGACGGCAACATCACGCTGGAGTTCGTACTTTCACCCGGACTGCGATCTGGCCACACTCTCAGCCTGGTAATGGATGGTGCGGAATACGCCAGCCTCCGTTCGCCTGAACCGGTACAAATGCCAAATCTGGACAGAGGCACACATCAGGTGCATCTGCAGATCACAGATGCAAAAACAGGCAAAGTCATCCAACAGGGGGATCCTGTTTCGTTCACTGTCCTGCGCCATTCTGTCCTCCATTAGTGCCTATCTGCGCCGCCTCAGCGCGAGCGCACTATTTCGGTGCATTGCCTCGGCGTCTACGTTAGACTAAAGCGCTGAAACGCCCGAATCCGGGGCTTTTAAGAAACTGACACAACTGGTTCACTTTTTGCATCCTGCTCTCCAGTTACTTTCGCCATTTCAAGAAAGCGGGAAGCAGAACACTTGGAAAGCACAACGTCGATGACCGACAACATACTGGGTAGCCTGAGCACCGCAATTGTTTGCGTTGATCACGAACTCAGACTCAGGTTCGTCAATCAGGCAGCCGAAATGCTGCTCGAGGTTTCCGGTGCCCGCAGCTGCGGTAAAAAAGTATCGGACCTGATGCTGAACACAGCTGAACTTGAAGCGGTTATGTACGATGCCTTGCAGACTGGACAGCCGTACACCCGTCGCCGTGGCCAGATTTTTCTGCCCTCCGGCCATCACGTCACGGTCGACTATGCAATCACGCCTATCAGCGAGAACGAATGGCCACAATTGCTTATCGAGATGTACCCGCTGGATCGTTACCTCAGAATCGATCGCGACGAGGCATTACGCGATCACCAGGAAATCACCCGCCAGATGATTCGCGGCCTGGCACATGAAATCAAGAATCCACTTGGCGGCATCCGCGGTTCAGCCCAACTCCTCGCCCGGGAACTGGCCCAGGAATCACAGAAAGAGTACACCGACATCATCATCGGCGAGACCGACCGACTCACTGCTCTCGTTGATCGGTTGCTGGGGCCAAAGACCATACCCAAGCCCACCTCGACCAACGTTCACGAACTCCTGGAGAGAGTTCGACGTCTGATAGAACTGGAGAGCGAAGGTTCGATAAACATTACAAGAGACTACGACCCCAGCATTCCCGAGATACTGCTGGACAAGGAATTGATGCTGCAGGCATTTCTCAACATAGCCCGCAACGCGATGCAGTGCCTTGCCGATACCAGCGACCCCGAGATCCGCTTTGCAACCAGGGTCGAGCGCCAGTTCACCATCGGCTCAACCTTTCACAGGACGGTGCTGACCGTGGACATTATTGACAACGGGCCCGGTGTGCCGGACTCGCTCAAAGATCACCTGTTCTACCCCATGATTAGCGGACGACCTGATGGTACCGGGCTGGGCCTATCGCTTGCCCAGTCCATCATTCATCAGCATGCCGGCCTGATTGAGGTTGCAAGCGAACCGGGGCGAACAGATTTTACAGTCATCATTCCACTGGAGCAGCCACAATGAGTTCATCTGGACGCGTCTGGGTAGTAGACGACGAGCGGTCCATTCGCTGGGTTCTTGAGCGCGCGCTCAGCCAGGAGGGGCTGGATGTCACCTGCTTTGAGGATGGGCAATCGCTGCTTCGAAGCATTGACGCCATGCCACCGGACGCAATTGTTAGTGACATCCGGATGCCAGGCATGGACGGGCTTGACCTGCTCGAACAAATCAAACTGCATCATCCAAACCTGCCGGTCATTATCATGACAGCGCATTCAGACCTGGATAGTGCGGTTTCGTCCATCCAGGGAGGCGCATTCGAATACATTCCGAAACCTTTTGAGGTCGATGAGGCGGTGGCGGTTGTCAAACGCGACATAGATCATAACGTCAAATCCATTCGACCAGTGCCGCCCCAGGAGTCTCAGGTTGATTCTGAGATCATTGGCAAAGCACCCGCGATGCAGGAGGTTTTCCGTGCGATTGGTCGACTGTCGAAATCGAATGTCACCGTTTTGATTAATGGCCAGTCGGGTACCGGTAAAGAACTTGTTGCCCAGGCTCTGCACAAACACAGTCCGCGGCGCGGTGGGACCTTCATTCCACTGAATATGGCCGCAATTCCCCATGACCTGATCGAATCGGAACTGTTCGGTCACGAAAAAGGGGCCTTCACGGGCGCCAACAGCCAGCGTCAGGGCAGATTCGAACAGGCCGACGGTGGCACACTCTTTTTGGATGAGATTGGCGACATGCCAGCCGATACCCAGACCAGGCTGTTGCGCGTGCTTTCTGACGGTGAGTTTTATAGGGTCGGTGGCCATGAACCCCTTAAGGCGGACGTACGCATTATTGCCGCGACTCACCAGAACCTGGAGCAGTTGGTCAGTCAAAACCGGTTTCGCGAAGATCTGTTCCATCGACTGAACGTCATTCGAATTCATATCCCAACCCTGCGCGAGCGACGCGAAGACATCCCGCTGTTAACCGGCTATTTCCTGCGCAAGGCAGCAGAGGAACTGAACGAAGATCCAAAACTGCTGAAACCTGAGACGATGGATTACATCACCAACTTGCCATGGCCGGGCAACGTCAGGCAGCTGGAGAACTTCTGCCGCTGGATCACGGTGATGGCGACAGGGCAAGAAGTGTTGCTGGAAGACCTGCCACCAGAATTGCTTGAAGACAGGGAACAGCAAAGCGATTCGGAAAATTGGGAGAAGTCGCTTCGAACCTGGTCAAGCCGAAAGCTTGCCCAAATCAAGCCAGGCGAGTCCGGACTGTTGGATTCAGCCGTACCCCGCTTCGAACGGATCATGATCGAGTCAGCCCTGAAACAGACCGGTGGACGCAAGCGGGATGCATCCATCCTGCTTGGCTGGGGCCGCAATACACTGACCCGCAAGATTAACGAACTTGGTATGAACGACGCCGGTTTACTGGAAGACTAGTCGCAGCCGCGCACCGTGCCGCATATACTCAACTTAACTCTGAAAAACGAGAATAGTTGGGATGAAGGTATTGATGTTCCTCGGTGTTGCGATCCTGGCAATAATTCCGGACGCATGGGCTGAATTGTCCGTGGATCGATCTGTCGTGTTCTTCGAACCCGACGGACAGCGCAGGCAGGATGTGCAGGTTGCCAACAGTGGCGCTGAAGTGATGTCCGTGCTGGTCGAGGTCGCCCTGGTTAACCACCCTGGCACGGCAGCCGAGAATCAGGCAGCTCTCACTGACCCCCGTGACCTGCAACTGTTTGCAACGCCGAACAAGCTGATCATCCCGGCCGGCATTCAAAGGCCAATCAGAATCGTCAATCTGCAACAACAAAACGCAACCGAACGTGTTTACCTTATTGATATCACACCTACCCTGCCCCAATCCTCAGATGCAACAGACCGGGATCTGATGATCCTGCACCAGGTTCTCGTCATCGTTCCACCCGACAAACCTGCACCAGACCTGCAGGTCACCCGAAGCGGAAAACGTGCCAGGCTGACCAACAATGGCAACAGCAGTGCAATCCTGATCGAAGGCAAACAGTGTGACGTCCTGGAGCCCGACAATTGCCAGCCACTGGCAGAACAACGCCTGTATCCTGGTAACACCCTGGTACTGGCCCTGCCGTTTGACGGGGCTTTTTCTTTTGACGTTCAGGATTTCGCGGGTATACGGCAAGGAATTTATCGCTAGACGACTGGCGTTGTCCTCTTGCCTTTCATGTTTTGGTTAGGATTCTCGGTGAGGGCTTCCATACTGGCAGCGGTTGCAACCGATCCTGGCAATGCGACCTCGCCGGTTTGCAAACTTCGAAAAGACAAAAGGCCCGCGAGGGCCTTTTGCTAATCAAACAGCGCTTTGAGAAGGGAATGACAGCGCGCTGAGAGAAACTAACGGGATGGATCTTCCACCCGGCGATGTTTTTGAGTCAGAGACATCTGCTTTAACTTTTGTCTTCAACTACACTTCAAGTCCCGTGCCAACTCGCTTTGAATTGCCAAAAAACAACAATTTATGCTTTATATTCAACAAGTTAAGTTCTCCTGGGGATCGAAAAAACTACACTACATCACGTGACAACAATCTATGAAGTGCTGACAATTTGTGACAGCATCCGCCCTCAATGTCACATGACGGACCTGACTGCATTGATCAGCATTGCGCTCTTCGAGCCTGAGATACCGCCGAACACAGGAAACATCATTCGGCTATGTGCCAACACCGGGGCAAGGCTTCACCTCATAGAGCCACTGGGTTTCGAGTTGGATGACAAGCGTCTGCGTCGGGCCGGGCTCGACTACCACGAATGGGCGAGAGTTGAACGACATGCTTCATTGGAGGCGCTCATGCAGTGTCACGACTTCGATCGGGTGCTCGGCATCACCACCAAGGGACAACGCAATCACACGGATATCAGTTACTCGGACAAGGACCTGCTACTTTTTGGGCCAGAGACCCGGGGACTACCGGTTGATGTGCTTGAGACATTGGGCAGGGAGCAACTGGTCAGGATTCCAATGCTCGGCACGAGTCGCAGCCTCAATCTGTCCAACGCGGCCGCGGTGATCGTTTACGAAGCATGGCGCCAACTCGGTTTTGCAGGCGCACGCCAGTAACGCGCCACCCAGACAATCCAAAGGCTGTCAAAGCAGGTCAGGCGTCGGTCACCCAGGGGCAGGATTATTGTGGTCTGGGTTGGTCCCGCTGCTGGCGGGTTTGCTCGTAAATCGCATCAAAGTTAACCGGCGCCAGCATCAGTGGAGGATAACTGCCTTTAGTGACGATTGAGTCGATTGTCTCTCGGGCATAGGGGAACAGCACGTTAGGACAGAAACTGCCAAGCGTCTGATCCAGCGCCTCGATACCAAGTCCACGGATCATAAAGATCCCTGCCTGCTGAACTTCAACCAGGTAAACCACGTCCTCAGCATCATCCCGGGTAGTAATCGTAAGGCTCAGTATGACTTCGTAGAGATCTGGTTCGATTTCTGTATAGCGGGAATTGAGATCAAGATTAACTTTTGGCTTCCACTGGGTGCGAAATATACCCGGTGCCCTGGGAGATTCAAAAGACATGTCTTTCATGTAAATGCGCTGCATTACAAACTGGGCACCTTGCTGCTCCCCCAGTTGCTCGCCTTGCTGATCGCTCATGATTCTGCCTCCTTCAGCAGGCCGTCGAGGGCGCCTGTGCGCTCCAGTTGCATCAGTTCATCACAGCCGCCAATGTGCAAATCACCAATCCAGATCTGGGGCACGGTAAATCGTCCCGATTTCTCTACCATCTCCTGACGCAGAGCGGGCTTGCCGTCCACCGCAACGTCACGAAACAAGATTCGCTTCTGCTGCAGCAGCGATCGGGCGCGCATGCAATAGGGGCAGAATTTTGTCGAATACATTACAACCGGCCTTGTAGCCTGCCCGTCTGGCATGTCGGACTCCACTTGTTCATCAGTGTGACCCAGGAAACGCGACTTAAGGCTGTCGATCATCCGCATCACGATTTCCCTTTTACGACCGGTAGACTCGCGCCTGTCCACTCAGTCATACCCCCGGCAAGGCGGCGTACGTTCTCAAAACCTTTAGCCTTCAGTTTTCGACCGGCAGCGCCAGCGTTTTGGCCAATCTTGCACACCACAACCACAGGTCGGTCCTTGAACGCCTCGACCTCGGCCAATCTGCTGTCCAGACTCGAATACGGGATGTTTAGCGCGCTTGGAATGTGCCCCAACTTGAATTCGCTGCTATCCCTGATGTCGATCACCACCGCGTCTTCCTTGTTGATCATGTTCACAAGGCCGCCGGTGGTAACCGCGGCGCCTCCCTGTTTACCCTCGTTCACGATAAACGCGAACAGCAGGAACAGGAAAACGCTGACAAGAATGAAATGATTGCCGATGAACTCAAACAACTGTTCGATCATGCTGCGGACGCCGGAAATATTAGAGGGTTAAAAACAAGTCGCGCAGTATACACCAACTAACCACTGGGAGAGCAGGCGCTTTGACCAAAAAATCCTGTCGGGCCAAGGCCACACCGCTATTACGACGGGCGCTATTCTCTCACTCTGGCGTAATCGGTAAGATTCAGGCTTAACCCAAAGGGAATGACCCCGATGACCAAACGTGTGCCCTATGTACTAATAGTCCTTGACGGATGGGGATACCGGGAAGAACACGAGGCCAATGCCATTTACCTCGGCAATACACCTACCTGGGACAAACTCTGGCAGGATCGGGCTCACTGCCTCATTTCAGGCTCTGGGTTGGACGTTGGCCTGCCCCCTGGGCAAATGGGCAACTCAGAGGTTGGACACATGAACCTCGGTGCCGGCCGCGTCATTGACCAGGAATTCACGCTGATTGGCAAAGCCATAGAAAACGGCAGTTTCTTCGAAAATCCAGTCCTGCGCCAGACAGTGCAGGACGTCGCGAGTACAGGTAGCGCACTGCACATTTTTGGCTTGTTGTCCCCTGGTGGTGTCCACAGCCACGAGGATCACATCAAGGCAGCCGTCAAACTCGCGTTCGACAGCGGCGTCAAGGCTGTTTACGTTCATGCCTTCCTTGATGGACGCGACGTCCCGCCGAAAAGCGCAATGAACTCACTGGAGACGATGACCGCGCACATTGACTCACTGGGAACGGGCGGCATTGCATCAATTTGTGGTCGTTACTACGCCATGGACAGGGATAACCGGTGGGATCGTACCCAGCTAGCGTACGATATGCTGACAGGCAGCGGCGAGCCATTCGAATCCGATTCGGCTGTTAGTGCGCTTGAGTCTGCTTATGGCCGCGAGGAAACCGACGAGTTTGTAAAACCAACCGCCGTGCTACAACACGGCAAACGTGTATTTCTCGAGGCTGGCGATGCGGTGATTTACATGAACTTCCGTGCGGACAGGGCACGCCAGCTGACGCGGGCATTCACCAGCGATACTTTTAGTGATTTTGAGCGCACCAGGCGACCCGGCCTGCAACACTTCGTGACGCTCACCCAGTATGCCGAAGATATCGATGCGCAGGTCGCATTTGAACCTGACACCCTGCATAACGCACTGGGCGAATATCTTGCAACACTCGGCAAAACGCAGCTCAGATTGGCTGAAACAGAAAAATATGCGCACGTCACCTTTTTCTTTTCGGGCGGCAAGGAAGAACCCGTTGAGGGAGAAAAGCGAATCCTGATCCCGTCACCCCGTGTCGCCACCTACGATCTGGCGCCGGAAATGAGCGCCGGCGCCGTCACTGACGAGTTGGTGGCTGCAATCAACTCGGGAGACTACGATCTGATTGTCTGTAACTATGCCAACGGTGACATGGTGGGCCATACAGGAAAACTGGATGCCGCTATAAAAGCCGTGGAGTGTATTGATGCCTGCCTCGCGCGCGTGGTGCAGGCAATTCAAGCCAGCAACGGCCACTGCCTTATCACCGCAGATCATGGCAACGTCGAAAAAATGACCGATGAGCACACCGGCCAACCACATACTGCTCACACGTCAGATCTGGTGCCGCTTGTTTATATTGGAAAAAAGGACATCCAGCTTCGCAGCGGCGGGGCACTCGCTGATGTCGCTCCAACGTTGCTGGCACTAATGGAGGTTCCACAACCCGTCGAAATGACCGGTCTCTCCCTGATTCAACCTGCCCAGGCAGGCACCAGCACCAAACAGGCTAAATCATGAGGCTTTCAACCCTACTGCTCACGTTATTGCTGGCCACATACCAGGCACTCGCGACGGCGGAGACCGTTCAGGTCGAGGACCCGGAGGCCCTGCGCGCACAGCTGGAGACACTGCAGGCTGAAATCGACAAGTTCAAGGAGATGCTGGAGAAAACCCGGGGTGACCGCTCAGCACTCGAAGGGACACTTGAACAGAACGAAAAAGAGATCAGCGAGATTCTCAAGAAAATCCAGACCATCCAGAGAGATATCAAACAGGGTGGAGACAAAATCTCCGCCCTGAGAAGTCAGCAACGCAATCTGGAATCCGCCCGTACAGAACAGCAGGCACTGGTCGCGAGGCAGGTTCGTTCCGCGTTTGAACTGGGCAACGAGGCATATCTCAAGGTTGTGCTCAACCAGGATGACCCAAACGAACTCTCGCGCATGATCACGTACTACGACTATTTCAATCGTGCCCGCGCTGAACAGATACGGGCTTACCGGGAAACCATCCATTCAATAGACAAAGTGACCAGTGAACTTGCCGAGAAAAATCTCCAGTTGGCCAGTGACCGACAGGCGCTGGACCAAAGGAACATATCGTTATCCAGAGTCAGGACAGAGAAGGAGGCAACCCTCGCCGAGCTGACCCGGGCGATTGCCAGCGCCGGGCAGGAAATCCAGACCCGGGAGAAGGACAGAGAACGTCTGGAGTTCCTGCTGGAACGTATTACTGCTGGTATCATCAATTTACCGACGCCCGGAGACACAGTTCCGTTTGCTGACCAGAGGGGAAAACTGCTGATGCCAGTCGCGGGGCGTATCACGAGCAAGTTCGGCAGTGCCAGAAATGCCGGCAAACTCCACTGGGATGGCGTTTTTATCGAAGCACCAACCGGTGCACCAGTTAATGCCGTACACTACGGAAGAGTTGTGTTTTCTGACTGGCTACGTGGTTTTGGTTTACTACTGATTATTAATCACGGTGACGGCTACATGTCGCTGTACGGACATAATCAGGTACTTTATCGCGAGACCGGGGACTGGGTCATCGCCGGGGAAACAATAGCTACCGTTGGAGACAGCGGCGGGCAAAACCAGTCCGGTCTGTATTTTGAGATTCGACAGGCGGGCAAACCTTCTGACCCGCAACTATGGTGCCAGGCAAGACCTGCTTCGGCCGCCTGATTTTTTGAGGTATTTGTAAAGATGAAAAGGACCCTGACAGTAACCGCATTATTATGCCTCATGGCACACGGCGTAATGGCGACTGAATCGCCACCACCGGCAGTAGAATTGCCTGAAGAACCGGCAGCAGCAAAGACAGAAAAACCGCTTGAACCCCGACTGCCGCTGAATGAACTCCGGGTTTTTGCCGAGGCGTTTGACCGCGTCAGCAGCGCTTATGTAGAAGAGATAGATGATCGCACGCTGCTGGAGAATGCCATCAAGGGCATGCTGTCACAATTAGATCCACACTCTGCGTACCTGGACCGGGAGTCGTATACCGACCTGCAGGAAACCACCACTGGTAACTATGGTGGTCTTGGTCTCGAAATCGGTATGGAGGACGGTTTTGTTCGTGTGATTACGCCCATGGACGATACCCCGGCCGCGCGCGGCGGCGTCGAACCGGGTGACCTGATTATCCAGCTGGACGAAAAAGCGGTGAAGGGAATGTCCATGTCGGAAGCGATTGAGGCCATGCGGGGAGAACCCGGTAGCATCGTCAAACTCACCATCGTGCGTGATGGCGAATCCCAGCCGGTGGAGATTGACCTGACACGCGAAGTAATCCAGGTGGCCAGCGTTCGGCAACGCGTGCTTGAAGATGGTTATGGTTACATTCGCATTGCCCAGTTCCAAAGCACAACCGGCCGAGAAGTTGAGGAAGCTGTACAAAAGCTGATGACCGAGGGCGGCCTGCGCGGACTGATCCTGGACCTCCGCAACAATCCGGGTGGCGTGCTGCAGTCAGCGGTAGAGGTTTCTGATGTCTTTATTGAAGATGGCCTGATTGTCTACACATCGGGCCGCCTGGCTAACGCCGACCTGCGATACAGTGCCACGACACCCGATGCAACCGATGGCGTACCCATCGTTGTGCTGGTAAATGAAGGTACAGCGTCCGCGTCCGAGATTGTCGCGGGCGCATTACAGGATCACAGCCGCGCAGTCATTATGGGTGTAAGTACCTTCGGCAAAGGCTCCGTGCAGACTATTTTGCCGCTCAATAACGAAAAGGCTATCAAGCTCACCACCTCGCTCTATTTCACCCCGAACGGCAGATCCATCCAGGCAGAAGGCATAGTGCCCGACATCTGGGTAGACCGATCTACCGTGACGCGAATGAAGTCCAATGCACTGCGAGTGAAGGAGCGCGACCTGCCCAAACACCTGTCCAATGCGGCAGGCGAAAGTCCAGAGGCCGAGACGCCGGAACCCTCAGCGCTCGCCTCAACCGACTACCAGCTAAACGAAGCGTTGACCCTGCTGAAAGGGATTAACATTCTGGCCAAGAAGCGTGGCTGAAAGCCGTCGTATCGGACACAGGCTAGTCAGCACGATGGTGCTGTTATGCCTGACCTGCAGTACGCAGGTGCTGGCTGACTCAGCCTACGTGGCGATTATTCTCGACGACATGGGACATCACCATGAGCGCGGGCGACAGGCACTGGCCTTGCCTGCCGACGTCACTTTCGCCTTTCTGCCCTATGCACCGTTTGCGGCTGAACTGGCCGAGGAAGCACACGCCGCCCGGCGGGAAGTCATGGTGCATATGCCCATGGCAAACGTTTCTGCCAAGCCTATTGGTCCCGGCGGACTGGTGCCAGAACTCGATCGCGATGACTTTCTCGCTTTGGTTGACCAGGCAATGTCCAGGGTGCCGTTTGCCCGCGGCATCAATAACCATATGGGCAGCTATCTCACCCAGCAACCCCGGGAGATGCAATGGCTGATGACGGACCTCAAACGAAGAAACCTGTTTTTTGTTGACTCCAGAACCACGCCGGCAACTGTCGCGTCACGCATCGCCCGCTCCAGCATGGTGTCCACGTCGAGCCGGGACATTTTTCTTGATAATGAGCTTGATGCTGATGCGATAGATACGGCATTCCAATCCCTTATCCAGCGCGCAAAACGCATGGGGTCGGCCATCGCAATTGGCCACCCCCATGCGGAAACAATTGCCTACCTGGAGAACGCCTTGCCGTTACTGCAGGAACAAGGGAGCAGAGTGACCCCTGTGTCACACCTGATTGCCCTGCAGCGCCTGCAGGAACTTCAACTGGCCAACAGGATGTTTGCCGACTAGCGCCAGCTACCGACTCGCCTCTCGCGTCAATGCGATAGCTTCAGCCAGGTCAAGCGTACCCTCGTAAATGGCGCGCCCAGTAATCACCCCGGTAACACCACCGGTTACCCTGCCACCAAGCTCAAGTAACGCCTCGATGTCACGCAGGTCGGTCACACCGCCGGACGCAATGATCGGCGTACTAACCGAATCTGCAAGATCGCGAGTCGAATGCAGGCTAACGCCCCCCATCATCCCGTCTTTGCCAATATCCGTATAGACGATTGCCTCGATACCATCTGCTTCAAACAGCATAGCCAGGCTCTTTACCGAAATATCCGTTACATCCACCCAGCCGTTCTTGGCGACCATACCCCGCAGCCCATCCAGCCCCACCATGATGTGGCCAGGAAACTGCCGGCACATTTGACCGACAAATTCCGGTTCCTCAACAGCCTTGGTGCCAATAATCAGATAGCTAACACCAGCATTCAGGTAACCTTCAATGACTTCGGCACTGCGAATGCCACCACCCAGTTGAATACTGAGGCCCGGATGATTGCGGGCAATCGTTTCGATGGCTTTGCGATTCACCGGTTGGCCCTGGAAAGCACCATCCAGATCTACGAGGTGGAGACGCTCAGCACCCGCATCCACCCACCTGGCGGCCATCGCCACGGGATCGTCTGAATAAACAGTGCTCTGATCCAACTGACCTTGCACCAGGTTAACAACCTTGCCATCTTTAAAATCAATTGCCGGAATGATCTGCATGGCTAAAGGCTGCCTTTCGTAGAAGGTATACCTGTTGTGCGCGGGTCAAGGGCGACTGCCATACGCAGCGCACGACCAAACGCCTTGAACACCGTCTCAATCTGGTGATGGGCGTTCTTGCCCTTGAGGTTGTCTATGTGCAGGGTTACCTGGGCGTGGTTCACAAACCCTTGAAAAAACTCATAGAAGAGTTCGGTATCAAACTCACCAATGCGGGGCCGGGTAAATGGAATGTCGTACTCAAGCCCGGGTCTCCCCGAAAAATCGATAACCACTCTGGACAGCGCTTCATCCAGCGGCACGTAGGCGTGCCCATAACGGTAGATACCTCGTTTGTCACCAATCGCAGCGGCAACCGCCTGACCCAGCGTAATACCCACATCCTCAACAGTGTGGTGCGCGTCAACTTCCAGATCACCGTCAGCAACAATATCCAGGTCAACCAGCGCATGGCGCGCTATCTGATCCAGCATGTGTTCAAAGAAGGGGAGCCCCGTGCTCATTGAAACCTTGCCATTACCGTCCAGATTGACGGAAATCTTGATTCGGGTTTCTAGCGTGTTTCTTTCAATAGTAGCGGTACGCGCCGACATGTGTGAACCCACTTCGCCAAAAGGCCGCGATTATACTGCAAACATTGAAGCGCCTACAGCGCGCTGCCATAGGGAAGATAGCGGTTATCGGTATTGGCCTTGATCCAGCGACGGAGGTCAGGCGTGAAGTCGTCACGAGCCTTCAGCAGCCGGACGAGAGGAATCACCGGAGAGTCTTTGCCGCCATCCCAGCCAGGGAGTTGCATTTCCGCGAGGGTGAAAAATCGCACGAGGGCAATCAGTGTTTCAGTCGGGAAGGCCTCGACTGCTTGCCAGGCATCCGCTGTCATTTTCATCATGGCCTTGCCGCGCTCCACGTCAGCGGCTGGTAACCAACTGCTGATGTCCGCCTCGGGGGCGACAGCATAACCTCGCGCCAGTTTTTCCAGGTCATCCAGTTCGAGTTCAAAATCGCGTTTCGGCGACCATTGACCTGCTTCATTCGACATCAACATCAATCCCACAATCGTCCTGAAGTGTACATAGTATCCCTCGATGCCCCGCCTTGTTAGTCTTGGAACTTCTCACAGCCATAAATGGGCAGGCAAAATGCCGCAATTTCCAATGATTCCCGAGCGCCAGAAAATCCTGGCTCGCATACCGGACTATGCCGTCGACATCAGCCCCACCAACCAGCATGTGCGCGTGCTTGCCGGCGGTATAACACTGGCGAGTACCAGCAGCGCTTTGCTCGTCAGCGAGACCCGTCACAGGGACGTGTTCTATCTGCCACGAGCGGACGTTGACTTGAGTCTCTTTACCCCAACGGAACTCAGTACCTACTGTCCTTTCAAAGGGCATGCAAACTACTGGACATTGAACGTGGAAGGGCACGAGATAGAGAACGTTGTCTGGAGTTACGAAGCGCCCTACCCCGAAGTTTCAGCATTGCGAGATTTTCTTTCTTTCTATACGGACAAGGTCGATGTGCTTGTCGAACACCCATAGAGTGAACGCTTGCGTGAGTTGATTCGCGATAGCGCCCGGTCGCAGCGCAAAGCGCGCAGCCCCACCTGCAGAAACAAAAAAAGTGCCCAGTCACTCCACCCGATCAGCAACACCTCACATGCTGCTTATTGGTAACTTCCCGAACACATGATAGTGTTGACTCGTCAACGACGCTCTCATCCGATGACACCTACAATAAGACATTTGCATGATCCCCGCAGCAACGATTCGGGGTCTGTATCGAATCAGGTGACAGTACTATGAGAGTGACGTATCGATATCAAGTGACCCGGCAACTTCCCAGCCGAGGCCGATCTTACCCGGCACTGACTAACCAGACTTTTGTTCGCGAATACATTCGCATCGGCGACGACCCGCCCATCGAGCCACAGGACGTGCTATGGCTCCAGACCAGCGAGTGGTATGCAGACATTCGCCTGCGTCGGGACGGTAGCGGCTTTAGCTCGATGGTGGGTCGCGCCGAATGGAACGCACCGTTCCTGACCTTTCATCATGACATTGACCTGGCCAGCGGATTCCCCGAGGACATCGGCAAGATTCGGCTGACAGCGTATGGCTGCCTCGAATTCGGGGAGTTTCAGCGAGAAGGCAAAGCAATCAATTTCGAAGAAAAATGGTTATCTGCGGCGCACATTCAGAACTCCCGCGTCTTTGCCTGCTTTCGAAGCGGTGCACTCGCTGGCATGGAGGTACAACTGGGCCCACACTGCATCATCGTCACGCGATCAGCTGCTGCCCGATTTGAAAAACGTGGCAAGTGCTGGAAACTGGTTTTTAAAAGCCCACTGTTTCCGTCATTTCGTCGTCCTATGTGCCAGATAGTAAAACCAGGTTGGCAGGAAGTGGAAAGCGTAACCACCTGATTCTCTATTCTAGTACGTATGACCTATATCTGATATCCTGCTGCATCGACGTGAAACCGCATGATCAACGCAGGTGCTTTGTATGATAGTGAATAGCCCCGTCAGCGCAATCGTGATCAGCCGCCTGATGCCTGCCTCATGCTGAAGCTGGCGGAAAACTGGTATGAACGAAAACGCATCTCTGATGACATTACGCTGATTTACGAACCATGGGTTCATCCGTTCCTGCGCTGCAATATCTGGCATGTCCGCGGGCGTGATCAAGATATGCTGATCGATACAGGGCTTGGCGTGCGTTCACTGCGCAGCGAGATTGCTGATCTCATCGACAAGCCCCTCAACGCGATTGCGACCCATATTCACTATGACCATGTTGGCTGCCTGTACGAGTTCGACGAAAGAATCATACATTCGATCGAGGCACCGAAAATGGTGGACTACAAGGAGTTCACCTGGTTAAAAGCCAGTGACTTGATGCCAGGCTATCAAACCTCTGGTGATACCAGTGGTTTCGACGAATACCTCATTAACAAATGGCCTAGCGTGGATTTTGATCTTGATGCCTACCGAATCACCTCAACAACCGCGACCAGACAGGTCGCTGAAGGTGATGTTATCGATCTGGGCAATCGTGTTTTTGAAATCCTGCATCTGCCCGGACATTCACCGGGCAGCATTGGACTTTGGGAAGCGGCAAGTGGCACGCTGTTTTCCGGCGATGCCATTTACGATGGCACGCTGCTGGATGAACTGCAGGATTCTGATATCCCTGACTACGTCGCTACAATGAAGCGATTACGCGAACTGCCGATAGCGGTCGTCCATGGTGGTCACGAACCCAGTTTCGGACGCGATCGAATGATCGAACTGGTAGATGCCTACCTGGCACATCGCAACCTATAACGAACCCTAAGCGTCTTCGCTGGCTTCGACGATGGCCCTGGCTGCACGCACAATCTCTTTGTTCAGGTTAGCGAGATTTCGCTCTCTCCGCTTCCCGTACCCGACATAAAGACTTGCGCCTTCGATGAGAGCAGAAAGTGAGCCAGCTACCAGATGCGCTCGCTGCGTAGATAGACCGGGATTGTGCTCTTGGATGAGGCTGCGATATTCGCCCCTTAGTTCCTTGTAAAGATCGTTCATCATCTGGTCGACAAATGGATCACGCGGTGCAAGTGCCCACATCTCCCAGATCATTATTGATCCCGTGGGTGTTCGCATATCCCGAAGCGAAATTTCAACCACCTTTAACAACCTGTCCAGGCCGCCCTCGTCCCGGGTCTGTTCCAGTAATTGGCTGACAGAGGTTCTGAACTCCGCGAGCCACTTTTCCAGCATTGCGCGCAACAAGTCCTGCTTGGTAGGAAAATAATACTGAACATGGCCAAGACGAATCCCTGCACTGGCGCTGATTTTCCGCAGCGACAAGCCCGCATATCCTTCTTCCACCAGAATCGCGAGGGCAGCCGCGAGAATTGTCTCGACGCGATCCTGCCCTTTCTCTCTTACCGCTGTGCCAGCTTTTAGTCCCATGGGCGCATACTACCAGTGCCGGTACGGACTGCAAGTCGCCACTAGAACCAGTTTAAAAACACAACTTCCCACATGAACCAACGGATACAGCCTTGTCAAAATAGATTCACATTATTGGTCTTTTGACCTAATATCATGCCAGACAAAAACTCAGCCATTAGCACGGAGATTGCATTGCAAATTTTAAGGTACAAGGATGGCTTGTTGCCAAATGCGCTCGCACTGTCATGGGTAACACTAGCTTATATAACTGGGCTCGCCTTTTGCCTGAATACGTCGCTCTGGTACAACCTTGCCGGGACACTCTTGTTGGCTCACAGCATGGTAATTGCTGCTTATCTGGTTCACGAATGTGCCCACAACACCATCTTTGCTTCATCGAACGCCAACCGCTTTCTTGGCGAAGCACTAAATTTTGTCAATGGCGCTATCTACAGTCCTTTCGAGCAAATTCGATACAAACACATGCGCCATCATGTTGACCGCGCAGACGTTGTTGCCGTGGACTATCGTGCATGGCTCTCCAGTCGTTCGACCGTTCTTATCAACAAGTTGTATCTGGCAGAGAGGCTGGGGATTCCGGTCGTAGAACTGGCGATGAGAACACTTGCCATAGTCACGCCATTTCAGAACCAGCGCTTTGGATCCATGCGACCTCGCGTCATGGTCTGCATTGTTGCGCGGATAGGCGCATTGCTGGTTTTAGCATGGATTTCACCACGAATTTTAGCCCTCTACCCACTCGCATATATCCTTAGCCTCCATGTTCTGCGCTACATGGATGCCCACCAGCACACGTTCCCAATTCGCGAGGATCTATACGTTGAAAATACGGAGAAGGGCCCGAAACCTGGACTGGATCGTGCCTTCGAAGAGCGCAATACATTTTCGAATCCAATCAGCGAACGCTGGCCTGTGCTCAACCTGTTGGTGCTGAACTTCTGCTATCACAATGCCCACCATCGCAAACCGACGCAACCCTGGCATCGACTGCCGAAACAACATAAAGAGATCTACGGCGATGACAACGAGCAGGTGCTTAAGCCTGCTGAAGTACGTTACAGCTACACTCACTATGGTCGTGACCGCCTGCTCAATGAAGACCAACCAGACATTGGCATTAAACGTGGTAACGCAGCGAATTTCATTGGGGTAGACGGCGTATCATTTCTCGTTCCTTTTTAGGTCATACGTTGCGCCTTTAGGGGGCAAGGTGAGCGACCAGGTACCTTACAGGTGCGAGAATTTCAATCGATTTTCGAACGAGAAAAATCTTTTCCAAATTCCTGTTACATGCAAGCCACGAATATTATAGGTCGTAAGACCTATAGATACGATTGACAAAACGATCCACCTTGTTGGTACGATGATTGCAGACAAGTATCCCATCGATGATTTTCACAGGGGATACCGCAATGAATCGTACCAATCCGCTTTTACGAACAGCTATCAGAATGGCATTGGGCTTGCCGACAATTGCTACTATTCAGATGCCTGCGCAAGCCTCGGAAACCGGCACCCGAGACGCTCGACTTGAAGAGATTGTCGTGACCGCAACTCGCCGCGAATCGAGCGCCCAGGATATTCCCTACAACTTGAGCGCCCGTTCTGGAGAATCTCTGGAACGAAACGGGATTACCGACATATCCGGACTAATGCGATCTATTCCAGGGGTCGCCTATGTTGATCCCGGTCCGCGAGGTGGCGGCAGCAACAGTACTGTGTTTATTCGTGGCATCAACGCGAACTCCTCTGTCGGCACAAGTGTCAGCCAGAATGGTACTGTTGCACCGGTGTCATCGTATATTGGCGACACACCGCTGTTCGCCAACTTGTATCTCGCAGATATAAGCCGGGTGGAAGTATTGCGCGGCCCACAGGGCACCCTGTACGGTTCTGGCTCGCTGGGCGGGACTGTTCGCTACATCTTTAATGAAGTCGATTTCTCAGCGACAACATTCAAACTGGATGCTACCGGCTCAATGACAAAAGAAGCCGGCGATCCCAACTGGTCAACAACAGCGGTTATCAACTTGCCACTCTCCGATGCCATGGGCATCCGCGCAAGTGTCGGCAGGATTGAAGATGCAGGCTTCATCGATGCAGGGGGGCTGCATACCCTCGATGCCAGCGGGGTGCCGGTACTGGCTGACCCGACCGATGTAGTAAACAGCCCACCTGTGTTCAGATCCGTCGAAGACGTCAATGAAAGCCAGATGACCTTTGCGCGATTAACGTTTTCCGCTGCACTGAGTGAGACCATCACCGCAGACCTCAGTTATCACTATCAGGGTGACGAGGCTCTCATGACCCAGGGGGACAACCCGATTGTCTCGGGTCTCGGTAACACGTTCCGCAATCTTGAACCCTATGACCGCGATGTCTCGGTCGCGGCGCTTGAAGTCGAGGCTGATCTTGGCTTCGCTACGCTCGCAAGCTCAACGTCTACCGCAGAAAACGAATCACTTGGATATCGTGACGCCACCGGGGGATATATCGGCGCTGGCTTCTGGTCCTTCTATGATGGCAGCCCGCGTGAAAACATTCTTGGGGAGGTTTCAACCAGTGAAGAAAAATTTGTGCAGGAGTTTCGCCTGACCTCGAATACTGCAGGCTCCGTCGACTGGATCGTCGGTGCATACTTTGCAGATGAGTCACTCAACGTACTCTCCATGGACAGCCTGATGGGCTGGTCTGCCTGGCATGAGGCATGCGGATACTGCGCCATGGGCTTTCCCACTGCCAACACGCCAAGCGATCTCAACTACACCTTCGATCGAACTTTTGATGTTGAAGACAAGGCTGTTTTTGGTGAGGTCACCGTGAGCCTGAGCGAGGCATGGCAGGTTACTGCCGGTATACGTGCCTTCTCCATTGATGTAAGCAACGTCCTGGACCAGACACTCCCCATGTGCGGCAGTTTCTGTTCCACCGATGGCATAGACCCGGCTGGTCGAAGTGGTGAAACACTGTCGCGCTCATTCAATGACCAGATTTTTCGGTTCAACACCTCTTATGATCTGAACGAATCGCACCTCATCTACTTCAACTACGCCGAGGGCTTTCGCCGCGGCGGCGCCAACGCCGTGCCGACAACCGGCGTTTTTGGCGAAGACCCCGTGTTTCTCAGCTTCGAACCCGACCTGACAACCAATTACGAGGTTGGCTTGAAAGGGAACCTCGGCGGTTACCTGCGGTACAGCAGTTCAATCTTTTACATAGACTGGGAAGCAGTCCAGATTGATACAGGCACACCTAATGGCGGCTTTCCAGCGATCGTCAACGGCGATGATGCCAAATCACAGGGCATAGAACTGGAAGCACAAGGCAGCCTGTCGGAGAACGTGTTGCTATCATTCAGCTACAGCTTTGTTGACGCAAGCCTGACCAATGACTTTTCCGTTGGTGCAATCCAGGGGTTCAACGGCGACCAACTACCTGCAACACCAAAACACACAGCCTCGCTTGGCATTGAGTACTTCACCAGGCCCTCGTTCCTGCCCGGCTATGACATGGGGTTTCACTTATCCGGTTTCTATCGCGGCGACGCGTATAACGCTTTAAACAGTTCGTCCCCCGACTTTAGAACGATTGATGGATTTTCCTACTTTGACGGTTCAATTTCGTTAGCCGGAGAATCGATTAGCGCCAGACTCTTCGTCAACAATATTGGCAATACGCGTGGCGTCACGGGTACCCGGACAAGTGCGCGCGTTACCACCGATGGCGCCTTCGATCTGATTACACGGCCACGCACGATTGGTCTTTCAGTTACTTACAGCTATCGCTAGGAGTTTTCCGATGAGTAAGATATCCATTTTGGCGAAACAATCTTTACAACCAGGCTCCGGTCATCGGATACCCAATCCGGCATACTACGACATGGCCTGGCAGGAGAAAGAGAATACAGATCTGTTTGAGAAAGTCTGGAAGTTCGCTGGGGTAGTCCTAGATGTGCCCAATCCCGGAGACTACCTCACCGTTAAAATCGGTCGCGCGCCTGTATTGATCGTCCGCGACAGGGAAAACAAGATTCGGGCGTTTCATAACTTCTGTCGCCATCGCGGTGCCCAATTGCTCGATGGCCAGGGTCACTGCAGCACTATTTCCTGTCCATACCATGCGTGGAACTACGGATTGGATGGGCAGTTAAGGAAAGTACCACATCACGAAGAGCAGTTTGCCAGTATGAAACTGGAAGACTGGCCACTGCTGCCAGTATCCTGTGACGTTCATGCAGGCATGATCTTTGTCAATGTCAACCCCGCTCCAATGCCCTTGGCGGAGTGGCTTGGAGATCTGGGTGGTTATCTTTCGCGCTATGACATTGGGAACCTCTTCGAAATTCAGCGCGTCCAGTATCCACTCAAGAGCAATTGGAAATACTTTGCAGAGAACCACATCGACTGGCTACACCTGTTCTACCTGCACGCAAAAACACTAAACATGTTCGACCACGAAAAGGGTTACTGGCAGCAGTCTGGCGACCACTGGATGTCATTCGAAGTTGCAGAACCGACCAAGGAAGGTGAGATTGCCGAACGAAAGGACGGCATGCTGCCGATTCCTGATCTCGAAACGGAAGGCTCATACGGTGCACATCTGATTTTCCCCAATTTGCCGGTGACGACCAGTGATAGCTCATTCACCACCATGGAGTTGATCCCGGACGGTCCAACACGTAGTACGCTGGAAGTCCGGACCTTTGCGCATCCTGGGAGCACGCTGCCTGAATCACGCAAGGCAGAGAACAACAAGGTAATGGAAGAGGATCAACTGGCTGCGGAAAGAATGCAGCTGACTATAGAATCCCCTTTCACCGAGGTTGGGCCGCTTGCGCTGGAGTATGAATCCCCAATCGTTGACTTTCATGCAACCTATCTCAAGTACGTCAATCAGCCCTGATTGCTGGTCCCGCTTTGTATTGGCTTCCCATCCTGAACACAAACAGCGTGAATCAATAAGTAGAATTCCAGAAGTAAGTTACTGCCCCCCGGATGCAACAATCAGTTCATCCGGGGTCGCAGTAACACTCTGTTCACTGCTCTTAATTGCCTTCTCACTAACCCATTGCCGATCCATAACAACAAAGGTGAGTATGGCCGCAACAAAGGCGACACCTGAGTAGACCAGGACGCGCTGATAATTTCCGTCCGCAGCAATGAAGCCGCCCACCATGGGCCCAGTAGCACTCGCAATAGAACCCACCGCCACAAACAAGGCTACGGTACGACCGTGTGGATCAATAGCAGCAACCATCGCCGACTTAAACGGAATCGAGTAGTTCCACATTGAGCTGAACATGAATACACCCACTGCAAAGAAGGCCGTAAACAAGGCACCGGACGGCGCTCCCATCAGTGTTAGCGCAATGATCATCCCCAGTGCGCTCAGTGTAAGTGGGATCTTTCTGCCATAACGATTTCCCTGCCAACTCGCGAGAAAGCAGGTACAGGAACTCAGCAGAAAACCAAACGCCATGATCGAACCCACTGTCACCAGGGTCAGGCCATGGGTAATACCGACGCGCTCTGTGTACGCCCAAATCGCCATCATTGAAGCACCGGAAAGATAGGCTGCGACACAAAGAATTACCGTTCTCACCTTTGGCAGCGGCGGAGGTCGAGTGTCATCTTTCACTTCGACCCGAATCGGCGCATCTGGAAACCAGCGCACACACAGAGCAATCGACAGAAGCGCAAGAACAATCAACAGCATGAAAGAGGTTGGCAGTCCCGCTCGCTCAATCCATGACGGCAGGGCGGTGTAGCTGGTTGAGGCCAACAACACGACAACCAACAGATTCAGACCAAAGGCGCGTTCAGGGTTGGGGTGTCTCGCCAGCGTGGCAATGGCAGCAGTATTGATAAACCCGGCGCCCAATCCAGCGATGACGCGAGGCCCCATCAGCGACCAGAACGAGCCCGCCTCCAGCAAGATCAGGACAGCAATGTTACCCGCCAGAAATGCGATCAGGCCAAACATCACCACTTTGTAGAGATCAAAACGTGGTACCCAGAAAAATCCGGTGCTCGCTGCGACGGCAATTCCAACAAGGTCGGCTGATGCGAGCCAACTGGTTCTGATCGGATCCAAACCAAGATCGTCTGTCATCGCACCCATCGTTAAAGGCAGAATCTGTGATGGCAGACTTGCCAGCGCGCTCGCCATAAGGGCAGCTGTCATGCCGAGAAAGGATGTGAGCGGTAGGTGTTGTCTGAGCCTCGAAAAAATGGACATGGCAAATTCGCTCGTCTGAAGGTTGCTCTATAGTTTGCAATTTTTACGCCATTTACCGGTTGAAAAGCGGAGGTAGCCGGATCCCTGTATTTATGGGTCGTTTGACCAATAAAAGTATTAGGCAGCGTAGGTCAGTTACAAAAAACTGCACCAATTCAAGGCTCAATGCGACATACTGAGCAGAATCTGATCGTCTCTTGAACCACGGAAGCGAAGCAATGACAGAGGCAATCGACCGCCTTCGCCAACAAATCACCCGCCTCATGGAGCGCAGCAGGTTCGCTGAAGCTAGTCCGCTGTTGGACGAGTACCTCGAAAGAAACACAAACGATCCCTGGAGTTGGGTAAATCTGGCCCTACTGAGCGCACGGATGGGAGACGCCGGCCGCGCAAAATCAACCGCACGAGAAACGCTAAGCCGATGGCCAGCACTGGGCGTTGCTGAACAGTCTACACTTGCCAACGTGCTCTTCCGTACCGGCGACATCGAGGGTGCGGCAGCGTTGTTCCGTGAATGCGCAAAGATGACCGACTTCAGCCAACCCCAAATTCTGTTTAACCTCGCTGCCGCCTGCCGCAGCCTCGGCAGGCTCGAAGAAGCCGAGTCACTTTATGATCAGGTGATCCGCACGCGTCCCGGTGATGCCGAGGCGATCAAAAATCGAAGTGAGCTACGACGCCAGACCGAAGACGATAATCACCTTGAAGAAATTAGCGAGACTCTCGCAAAAACTCGCCCGGCAGAACACAGGATGAGACTCTTGTTTGCGCTCGGCAAAGAGCATGAAGATCTCGGTCACCATGCGTTGGCATTTGAAGCCTACAGCGAAGGTAACGCACTCAAACGAAAAACGATCAACTACAACCTTGGCCAGGATCTGAACATTATGGAATCGCTGGCCCAAATCGAATTTCGCTACGCCGATAGGCTCCAAACAGGCCCCATCTTTGTAGCAGGTCTGCCAAGATCCGGTACAACAGTCGTCAACCGGATACTATCCTGCCACAGCCAGGTCATCTCGATAGGAGAATCTGTTGCGTTCCCGGCAGCCATGCAGCGCGCTGCTGTCTCGGCCGGGATTGTGGGTACCGGCCAAGTGCAGGATCGCGTTTTCGCCTACCAGAATCTGAACAGCACTCAACTCCGAAACGCCTATCTTGAAGAGGCCAGCCGGCGCCATGCTATCCTGCCTGAAGCGTTGTCACGGGTTGTGGACAAGCTGCCACTAAACTACCTACATATCGGTTTGATTCGCCACGCATTTCCCGATGCCAGCATTGTGCTGCTGGAGCGCAATCCGATGGATCTCGTGGTTGCTCTGTATCGAACCTTGTTTCTTGCGCCTTACCCGTTTGCATATGATCTGCGGGAGCTGTGTTCATACCTGATTGGCTACACCAGACTGGCCCGCCACTGGGTCGAAACCATCCCCGGACTCTATCGAATCAGCTACGAGTCGCTAGTGACAGCACAGGAAGCGGAAACTCGCCGTCTGCTAGGAGGTTGTAACCTGTCCTGGGAATCAGCTTGTCTCGCCCCACACCAACTTACTACACCAGAGACTACAGCCAGCGCGGCACAGGTTAGATCGCCCATTCATGCTGGCTCTGTTGGGCAATGGCGACACTACGAAAGACAGTTGGAATCGGCACGCGATCTATTCGATGCAGCAGGGATTGAATACGCCACTTCGTAGTTTCGAAGCACGGCTCAATGCTAGTGAACGCCATGCATTCTCTTCGCAAGAAATGGTGAAATCAGCAGCAGGAATACGCCCAAGACCACCGCGGCAAGCGCAAGCTTTTCAAAGACTGTGACATAAACCGCCAGGGAAGCCGTGGCACTCATGATGCCGTCACCACCTTCTTCTATGGCCATCGCACCGGCAATCATCCCGCCGGCATAAGACGCAAACGCGCTCGACAGAAACCAGACGCCCATCATCATGGCCGCAATGCGCTGTACCGAGAGCTTGGTCACCATGGAAAGGCCAACCGGCGACAGGCAAAGCTCTCCCGTGGTATGCAGCAGGTACATCAGTGCAAGCCACACAATGGCAACTTTGCCGTCTTCGGCCTGCGATGCGCCATAGACAAGTATGGCGAAACCAAGCCCCACCTGCAGGATGCCCAACCCAAACTTGGCCGGCGTTGTGGGCTCCAGACGAGAGGCCGACAATTTCACCCACAACCAGGCAAAGACAGGTGCCAACAGGATAATAAACATCGGGTTCAGCGACTGAAACATCCCAGCCGTGAACACAGTACCCATGTCGACGTTGCGGTCTGTAAACAAAGTGACGGACGAACCCGCCTGCTCAAACAATGCCCAGAACAGCACTGACATGGCAATCAGTACCAGCATAACGAGCATGCGGTCGCGCTCAACTGGGGCAAGCCGCGCGATGGAGTACCACAACCTCCACGCCACTATCACCACGCCGACAACCAGCAGGCCAACCCCCAGTTCCGACGTGCGCTGGATAATCTGCCAGATCAGCAATACACCAACCAACCCCGAGAGATAGACCAATCGCTCCCGGGTCAGGCCTGGCACCACTACGCCTCCAAGGTTTGCATCCGCCGGCGGTTCACCCAGACCTAACAGTTGGTGTCGATAAAAATGCAACACCAGAAGACCAAACAGCATCCCTATCCCGGCCAGGCCAAAACCATAAGCCCAACCATAGTTTTCACCAAGGTAGGCGCAGGCCAGCGTTGCAGTAAACGCACCCAGGTTGATGCCCATATAGAAAATCGTAAAACCCCCGTCACGACGAGGATCGTTTTCTTCATAAAGCTGGCCGACGATTGTTGAAATATTGGCTTTCAGAAAGCCGACACCAATGATGATAAACGCCAGCGAGAGGTAAAAGATCTGTTCGTAGAAGGCATCGCGTACCACCACGCCATCAATGATCTGGCTGGGCGAGCCCTCAAACGCCATGCCAAAGTGGCCACAAACCAGCAGCACTGCACCAAACACCACAGCCTTGCGATAGCCAAGATAGCGGTCTGCAATCAGTCCACCCAACACGGGCATCGTATACACGAGGGAGCCGTAACTGCCATAAATCAGCCCCGCCTCCCTGTCACCAAAAAGAAAATGTTTGGTGAGATAAAGCATGAGCAAAGCTCGCATTCCGTAGTAGCTAAAGCGCTCCCACATCTCGGTGAAGAACAGGACAAACAGGCCACGGGGATGCCCAAGAAATTCTGCGGGAGATTTGGTTTCGATAGTCCTGCCTCCAGTCGCCAAACGGCTACCTCAAAGCCGTACATTATTGGCAGAACATTCCCCGCTTGACTAGAGGGTCAGGTTTCCTGTTTCATCTGTTGGCGCGGTGTTTCGGCACGGACGCCTGCGCAGAAGGTTATGCGGGTGTAGTTCAATGGGTCCGCTTCCAAAGGAAGGGGACGCGACTGAAGTGAGGGGCTCTGCCCCCGAGCGTTGACTCAGTCGCTGGGGGTGTTGCGTGGCGCGGTGTTTCGGCACGGACGCCTGCGCAGAAGGTTATGCGGGTGTAGTTCA
>CAYGNA010000012.1:23125-29149 GCA_964351065.1 uncultured Pseudomonadales bacterium | reverse complement strand
GTTGTGCGGCGCCGGTTGCAGCGGGCAGATAGTATAAGTTTGTCGCAGCACAGGCAAAGCCAGTCGGTAAAATTCACCCCGTTTGTTTCCTGAACGAAGTAATTAATGAATAAGTCAGAGCTTCGGACAGCGCTTGCTGTTGGCCTGCTTTACATCGTGCGGATGCTTGGTCTGTTTATGGTGCTGCCAGTGTTGCCACTGGTTGTTGATCATTACGAGCTGAGCACCCCATTGCTGCTTGGGCTCGCGCTGGGTGCGTATGGCCTGACGCAGGCACTCCTCCAAATCCCGCTGGGTATCCTTTCAGACCGGGTTGGCAGAAAACCCGTGATACTTGGTGGATTGCTGTTGTTTGTACTGGGTAGCATGGTCGCGGCATATGCCGAGACCATTTATGGTGTTGTCGCCGGTCGGTTGTTGCAGGGTTGTGGTGCTATTGCCAGCACACTGCTGGCCCTGGTGGCGGACCTGACGCGAATTGAGCATCGCGGTAAGGCAATGGCTATCGTCGGGATCAGCATCGGTAGCTCATTTGGGCTTGCCCTGATCCTGGGGCCACTGGTGAATGATGCTTTTGGTGCAGACGGCGTTTTCCTTTTCTGTGCTATTGCGGGGCTGGTTGGCCTGTTTGTCACTTTCCTGATTCCAACGCCATCGGTGCGCAGCCGAAACCCGGACGCCAACGTTAACCCATCGCTGTTGGGGGATATGCTTCGTCTGCCGGACCTGCGTCGATCATTGGCCGGCATCTTTATGCTCCACTATCTGCTGATGAGCAGTTTTGTGATTCTGCCGCCGCTGATGGCAGCAACGGGGCGCATCGTCAGCGGCGAATACCACCTGATTTATTTTTGGCTTCTGCTGGCTTCCTTTGTGGCGATGATCCCTTTCATGTGGCTTTCAGATCGACCTCGATATACCAAACTGATGCTCCTGATGATGATAGGTACTTTTGCCGTCGCCTCCCTGATCTTCTCCCTGACGCCGGGTTTCCTGATCTTGATGTTAGCGATGATGTTGTTTTTTATGGCGTTTAACCTGCTTGAGGTTATCCTGCCCGCTCTTGTCAGCAAAATTGCGCCAGCGGGACGGCGGGGCACGGCC
Source organism: uncultured Pseudomonadales bacterium (assembly GCA_964351065.1). Classification (GTDB taxonomy): domain Bacteria; phylum Pseudomonadota; class Gammaproteobacteria; order Pseudomonadales; family Azotimanducaceae; genus JANQJA01. The sequence goes on along the minus strand of CAYGNA010000012.1, from coordinate 28,045 downwards.
ATGGGTATTTACTCGACGGCGCAATTTGCTGGTGGTTTTGCAGGTGGTGTCTTGATCGGAGTAATGTTGACCTGGTGGGACTTTACTCACGCGATGTACGTCAATGCTGTCATCTGCCTTGTTTGGCTTTTCTATTCTGCCGGGCTCAGCAGGCCTGGAAACTTCAAAACCATCACCTGTCGGCTCGGCGAACCCGATGCAGCGAGTACAAGTGAAGTGACGGACGCGCTATTATCGCTGGACGGTGTGCTCGATGTGGCACTGATTGAACAGGATCGACTGGCATACGTAAAAGTTAATGAAGACGTTTTTGACCATTCTGCATTCGAAGATCTCAGGAATCGCTTGATCCTGGCCGCGAACTAACGTTGAGGAGAAATCATGGCACGAGGAGTGAACAAGGTTATTCTGGTGGGCAACCTGGGGAACGACCCTGACACGCGCTACCTGCAATCGGGATCGGCAGTGACCAATGTGTCGCTGGCAACCTCAAAAGCATGGAAAGATCGCAATTCCGGGGAGAATCGTGAGGCGACGGAGTGGCACCGCGTGGTGTTCTTCAACCGCCTTGCCGAGGTTGCTGGTGAGTACCTCAAAAAGGGCTCAAAGATATACGTCGAGGGAGAGCTGCGCACCCGCCAATGGGAGCGTGATGGTCAAAAACACTACACCACTGAAATTGTCGCAAACGAAATGCAGATGTTGGATGGCCGCGGTGAAATGGGCGGCGGAGGCGGCGGTTATAGCGGTGGTGGTAACGGCGGTGGCAACGGTGGCGGAAATAGTGGTGGCGGCAATAGTGGCGGTGGCTACGGCGGCCAGTCTCCGTCCTCCGGTGGCAGCCAGGGCGGCAGGGATGATGATTTTGGTGGACCACCGCCAGAAGATTTTGATGACGACATCCCTTTCTAGGGATGTGCTTTGGCACGGCAAAACGGTTGGTTCGCTGTTAGACGATCAGCGCAAACAGAAGCGTGCCGAGTATCAGTCGATAGATGACAAACGGCAAGAAGCCGATGCGGCTGATGAAATCGAGAAACAGGCGGATGCACACATAGGCACTGATTGCCGAAACGATCAGTCCTACGCTGAGACCAGCCCAGTCTATGGGCGCATCACCCGTGGCCAGGTCAACTGTTTTCAGCGTTGCCGCGCCGGCAATTGCTGGAATGGACATCAGAAAGGATATCCTGGAAGCCGCTTCCCGGGTAAATCCTGCGAGCAGCGCGACTGTCATGGTAACGCCGGAGCGTGATGTGCCGGGGATAAGTGCAAAACACTGTGCTATGCCAATTAGCAGTGCCTGGCGCCAGTTCAGGCTGTGCTCAATCCGGGTCCTGCTGCCGGCACGATCGCCGATGTAAAGCAGTATGCCAAAACCAATGGTGGTTGCAGCAATGACGCTGACACCACGCAGGTTGGTTTCAACCAGGTCTTTGAATGCCAGTCCAGCCACGATCACCGGCAGGCTGGCAATCAGCAGGTTAACAGCAAATCGACTCTCTTCACTGGACTTGCCTTGCAGCACGGCAGAAAAGACAGCAGTGATGAGGTTTTTCACATCCGTACGAAAATACCAGAGCACCGCGATGAGTGATCCCAGGTGAACGGCTGTATCAAAGGCCAGGCCCTGGTCCGGCCAACCGAGGACCTCGAACGGCAAAATCAGATGCGCTGAACTTGAGATCGGCAGAAACTCGGTGAGTCCCTGAATGAGCGCCAAAAGCAGTGCCTGCACCAGATCCACGTTTTCTACCAACAGCAAAATTTGCCGGAGTTTAGCACGCTACTCCTGTGTGTCGCGGCCTGAAGCCTAATCCCGCAGTCGTGCACCCCAGGCGCCTTGGGTTAGAATATCCCATGGCTGAGATTCCGTTGTTTCCACTACCCCTGGTGCTGTTCCCTGGCGGACGCTTACCCCTGCAAATTTTTGAGGCACGCTACCTGGACATGGTGAAGCGTTGCCTGCGGGACAACGTTGGGTTCGGCGTTGTTCTGATTGAAGAGGGTGAACAAACGCTGGCCGCGCGTGACCAGCAACTACCGTCGGTAGCCCGGCAGGGTACCTATGCAACTATCGTTGACTTTGACCAGAACCCGAACGGTACTCTGGGCGTCGTTGCTGAAGGCCAGGTGAAGTTTGTTATCCGTGATGAGTACGAATTGCCTGACAGACTGATGATGGCGCAGGTCGAATTTCTGCCCGTCGAAGAAGCGGCGCCCGTACCGCCTGAGTTAGCACACCTCGTCAATTTGCTCGAGAAGTTCCTCGAACATGAGGCTGTGAGTGGCTTTGGGCTTGACGTCAACTATGAAGATGCCGTTGAAGTTGGTGCAAGGCTGACAGAACTGTTGCCGTGCCCGGGTCACTTCAAGCAGAGGATGCTTGAGCTCAAAAACCCGCTCATACGTCTCCAGGAGGTCGACAAGCTGGTGACCAGGATGCAGAAAGCGCCCTGATTGAGCCGGTTTTGGCACGAAAACCAGCGACATCGAGTATAATTTGCCGATTTTCGGGTCGCGAAAGCCGTTAACCGGATTGACTGTTATGGATATTGAAGGCTACGTACGAGAGTTGGGACAAGCGGCTAAACGCGCTGCTGGTCTGATGAATCGTGCCACAACGCAACAGAAGAATGCTGCGCTTGCCGCAATTGGCGAAGAAATTGTTGCCCGGCGTGAATGGTTGATGGCAGAAAATGCCAAAGACCTTGCAGCGGGCCAGGAAAATGGTCTGGAAGAAGCACTGCTTGATCGACTCATGTTCAATGAGGCGCGGTTTGAGAGCATGGTCGAGGGGCTTCGTCAGGTCGCGGCGCTGGAAGATCCCGTCGGCGAAATCAGCGATCTGGCATACAGGCCGAGCGGTATTCAGGTTGGCAAAATGAGAACGCCACTTGGCGTTATCGGGATCATTTACGAATCCCGGCCCAATGTGACGATTGATGCCGCCAGTCTCTGCCTTAAGTCAGGCAATGCGGTGATTCTGCGCGGCGGTTCAGAGGCCATTCACTCCAATCGGGCACTGGCGGAATGTATCAGTGCAGGGCTTCTGCACGCAGGGCTACCAGCGGAGGCTGTCCAGCTGGTCGGAACCACCGATCGGGCAGCGGTAGGTGCCCTGATTCGTATGGACGACTGTGTCGATGTGATTGTGCCGCGGGGAGGGAAAAGCCTCATTGAGCGAATCACCCGTGAGGCGACTATTCCTGTCATCAAGCACCTTGACGGCGTCTGCCATGTTTTTATCGATGAAGAAGCGGATCGGACCAAGGCGCTTGATATTGCGTTTAACTCAAAGTGTCAGCGGTATGCCGTTTGTAACGCAATGGAGACGCTGCTGGTTGCATCAACGATTGCAAGTGATGTGCTGCCCGAACTGGCCAGGCGTTTTGTCAATGAGGGTGTGGAATTGAGAGGCTGTGAGACCACGGCAAAAATTCTGTCCAATGTTTGCACTGTGGTGCCTGCCAGCGAAGCGGACTGGTATGAAGAGTACATTGCGCCCATTCTCTCCATCAAAGTGGTTGCCGATCTGGGTGAGGCAATCGCCAATATCAATACTTATGGCTCCAGTCACACGGATACCATCGTGACAGAAAACTATTCGAAAGCGCGACAGTTCCTGCGCGAGGTAGATTCGAGTTCAGTGGTGGTGAATGCGTCTACCCGGTTTGCGGATGGTTTTGAGTATGGGCTGGGCGCTGAGATTGGCATTTCAACGGATAAACTGCACGCGCGTGGTCCTGTTGGCCTGATTGGATTGACCTCACAAAAGTACGTGGTGTTTGGCGATGGCCAGATCCGTCTGTGATTGGGAACAGGTTCGTCAGTGAGAGGTGCCTGTGACAGGTTCTGACAGCCCGTGCCAATGACCGGCACCGGTCAGGGGGTTGCGATTCTGGGTGGTACTTTCGATCCGGTACATTTTGGGCATCTACGATCTGCCATAGAAGTCCGTGAGGCCGTCGGCGCTGCCACCATAAAGCTGATCCCCTCGTTTTCGCCACCGCATCGAAATGAGCCAGCCAGCACCGCGACTGATCGCCTGACAATGCTGCGGCTTGCGACTGCGGAACACGCCGACATAGAGGTTGATGACCGGGAGATCCGGCGTGAAGGCAGGTCGTTTACGATTGATACCCTTCGATCGATTCGCACAGAGTTGGGCGAGGCAGTTTCGCTTACCATGGTGCTGGGCTTTGACGCGTTTGTATTCCTTGCTTCATGGAAAGACTGGCGTCAGTTGACCGACTACGCCCATGTGATGGTACTGGATCGGCCGGGTTCGAACGGGGAGACGATACCAACTGAACTGGAGCACTTTTTTGAAGCCAGGTTTGTGAATGACCCACAGCAACTGGCCGGGAATGCCTGCGGCCGGTTCTGCAGGATGACGCTAACCCAATTGGATATCTCGTCGAGCAAGGTTCGAGAAATCCTGCGAGCTGGACGTTCACCAGCCTACCTCATGCCATCCGAGGTGATTTCATACGTGCAGCAGCGCGGGCTTTACGGATGTGCTCATACAACACAGCAATAGGAGAACTTTTGCTCTATGCCTAGTACTAACCTTAAACAGGTAGTCGAAAATGCACTTGATGATGCCAAGGCCCAGGAAGTGACCTGGATGGATGTCACCGCACTGACGGACGTGACCGACTACATGGTGGTCGCCAGTGGTACCTCGAACCGGCACGTAAGATCCGTTGTCGCACGCGTGCTTGAATTTGCCGCCGAGGCTGGCGTTAAGCCGATTGGTATAGAAGGGATTGAAGACGGTGAATGGGTGCTGATTGATCTTGCCGATATCGTGGTGCACGTGATGTTGCCGAAAGTGCGCGAGTTTTACGATATCGAACGGCTGTGGACCGTCGGCGCTACCCGGCTGGGCAGTGCGCCAGTGGCGACTGTCGAGCA
>CAYGNA010000012.1:0-23025 GCA_964351065.1 uncultured Pseudomonadales bacterium | reverse complement strand
TGAGGGCGGTTCGACACAAGCCCGAGTGAGTTTTACGTGAATATTGAACTGCTGGCAGCTGGCACTAAACCGCCAGACTGGATTGATACAGGATTTGGCGAATACCAAAAGCGGTTATCGGGACACTGGCCGCTCGACGTGCGTGAGATTGCTGTAGCAAAGCGCAGTAAAAATCAGTCGCTGGAGCGTCTGAAACAGGAAGAAGGAGATCGGATGCTGCTTGCCGTAAAGCCCGGTGCAAAACTGGTGGCTCTGGACCGAACCGGGTCAATCTGGAGCACGCAGGAGTTGGCGGAGCGAGTCGAAAGGTGGTCGATGTCCGCATCACATCTGCAGATCATGATTGGCGGTCCCGATGGTTTGGCCGAGCAGTGTACAGAGCGGGCGAGTGAGATCTGGTCGTTATCGGCACTCACGTTTCCGCATTTCCTGGTTCGGGTTATTGTCGCGGAACAACTGTATCGTGCCTGGTCGATCCAGAATAATCACCCGTATCACAAGTAGCCATGTCAGAACCTCTTGCACTTAAAGACCACTCGGGCGAAAGCCGCATCTTTTTTGAGCGCGCCGCGATCGGTTTTGGTTTCCTGATTCTGTTGACGCTGGCGCTGGTTGCACGCCTGTTCTATCTCCAGATTGTTGAGCATGAAGTTTATGCCACGCTGTCTGACCAGAATCGTATCCAGGTACAGTCTTTGCCGCCGATACGGGGTCTGATCTATGACGTCAATGGCGAACTGATTGCAGACAATATCCCCAGCTACAGCCTGACAATGACGCTGGAGCGCATCGATGATATTGATGCTGCGCTGGCGGAGGTAGGCAAGCGAGTCGAGATTACAGAGGAACAGGTCAAAGCTTTTAAGCGTCGGCTGACTCGTGGTCGACGACCTTATGAATCTGTGCCTGTCCTCTACAAGCTTAGTCCGGAAGAGATAGCGCGGGTCAGTGTCGATCTGCACGCGCTGCCCGGTATTGAAATTGAGGCGAGGCTGGTAAGGCATTACCCCAAGGGTGAATTGTTGGCGCATGCTGTGGGCTCCGTACGACGAATAAACGAAAGTGACGCGCGTTCCCTCGACCGCGTTGCCTACTCCGGCACCGACCACATTGGCAAGATAGGTATCGAGAAGTTTTATGAGGCTGACCTGCTTGGCAAGGTGGGTTACCAGCGCGTAGAAACAGATGCCCGTGGTCGCGTGATGAAAGTCATCGACAGAACGTCACCCGAGCCCGGCCAGAACCTGGTGCTTTATCTGGATTCTTCACTACAGCGTGCGGCCAGTGAAGCGCTTGGTGACCGACGTGGCTCGATCGTTGCTATCGACCCGTCGACAGGCGGTATCCTGGCGCTCGTCAGCAAGCCGGGCTACGATCCCAACCTTTTTGTGACAGGCATTGATTACCCGACTTACGCCTCGTTGCGGGATTCGATTGATGCGCCCCTGTTTAACCGGGCGATCCAGGGCCAATACGAACCTGGTTCTACACTTAAACCGTTTGTTGGCCTGGCGGGTCTGGTTAACGGTGTCACTAATCAGGAATACACCATTGATGATCCCGGCTGGTTCAAACTGCCCGGTGGTGAAAGGCTTTATCGTGACTGGAACTGGACTGTCGAGGGTTATGGTGGCCACGGCATCGTCAACATCGAAAAGGCAATCTACCGATCGTGCAATGTCTACTTTTATGGGCTTGCCGTGAAGCTTGGTATCGACCGCCTTCACAATCACCTGGCGCTTTATGGATTTGGTGAGCGCACCGTGCTTGATTTGCCCGAGGCAAGAAGTGGGCTATTGCCGTCACGGGCGTGGAAGCAGGGAGCAAGGAATGAAGCCTGGTACCCCGGTGATACGGTCAATATTGGCATTGGCCAGGGAGATATCCTGGTGACCCCGCTGCAACTCGCGACCGCAGTTGCTGTGCTTGCCAATCGGGGCAAAGCTGTTGCCCCGCGTTTGCTGAAGTCTGGTAGCAGCCGACTGGATTCAAATACGGCCAGTGTTATAAAAGACGTGGATATTGTGACAGAACCCATGTGGGAACTGATTATCGCCTCGATGGAAAAAGTGGTTCACCGGGGTAACCAGGTGTTCGGTGAAAACGGTACGGCCTGGTATTACATTGGCCGGGACATTCCCTATCGGATGGCGGGTAAATCGGGTACCGCGCAGGTTGTGGGTATTGCACAGGGTGAAGAATACGACGCGGAAGAGTTGACTGAACGGCAGCGGAAACACGCCTGGTTTGTCGCTTTTGCCCCAGCGGAAAAACCTGTTATCGCGCTTGCTGTGTTGGTGGAAAACGGCGGCGGTGGCAGTGAGATGGCAGCGCCTGTTGCCAGGCAGGTGCTTGATCACTACCTGTTGGAAAAGAACCTGGGCGTCGCCCAGGCAAGAAGGTCTCCCTAGATGAGCCAGGATTTTGTCAGGCGGTTACCGGGTACGGGATTCTCTGGTGTCCGGCACGCCAGTGTTGGTGAGGCGCTACACCTTGACTTCATTACTATCTTCCTGATGCTGCTGATCTGTGGCTATGGTCTTGTTGTGCTGTATAGCGCCATGGAACAACAGGCTGCCGCGGTGGTGTCGCAGTCGTTGAAGATTGGTGTCGCCCTTGTCGTCATGCTGGTAATGGCGCAGATCTCCCCCATTTTTTACATGCGCCTTGCGCCATGGCTCTACCTGTTTGGGGTGATATTGCTGGTTGCGGTCTTGTTTGTCGGTGTGGAAGTCAACGGTTCACAGCGCTGGTTGCGTATTCCGGGAGTCATTAACTTTCAGCCATCCGAGGTGATGAAGCTGGTGCTGCCGATGATCCTCGCATGGTATTTCCAGGACCGTCACCTGCCGCCGCGGCTTAAGCACGTCTTTTGGGCGGGTATCATGATCGCCGTACCGGTGCTTTTGATTGCACGGCAGCCAGATCTCGGTACTGCGATATTGATTGGTGCGTCGGGATTACTCGTGCTGTTGTTGGCCGGTTTGCCCTGGCGCTACGTTTTTGGCGTACTTGGCCTTGTCCTCGCCTCGTTGCCAGGGCTCTGGTACGTCATGCGCGACTACCAGAAGAACCGGTTACTGACACTGCTCGACCCCGAGCGTGACCCACTGGGTACAGGCTGGAACATCATCCAGTCGAAGACCGCAATAGGCTCAGGTGGGCTGTTTGGTAAAGGTCTGTTTGAAGGTACGCAGTCTCACCTGGATTTTCTGCCTGAGAGCCAGACCGACTTCATTATTGCCGTGATGGCAGAGGAGTTTGGTTTTGTTGGTGTTGTTGCTCTGCTGCTTTTGTATCTGTTGCTCATTGGCCGGGGCGTCATCATGTCAGTCCAGGCGCAGGACACATTCGGCAGGCTGCTGGCAGGTACAATTACCTTTACCTTTTTTGTTTACGTTTTTGTGAACATTGGCATGGTGAGTGGACTCCTGCCGGTTGTGGGTGTGCCATTACCGCTGGTCAGTTTTGGCGGCACCAGTATCCTGACGCTGTTTGCAGGTTTCGGGATGCTTATGTCCATCCATACCCATCGTCGAATTACACTGTAAATCCCCAAGATGAAACGAGGATATCTGATGCGTTTTCTGCTGGTTCTGTTGCCCTGGATGCCCTGGCTTGTGACGCCCGCGTCCGCTGATTATGCAGACAAGCCCGAGGTAATTGAGTTTATACAGGAACTCGAACAAAGCGACGGATTCTCTCGAGCCGAACTCATGGATGTGTTTGCCAGTGCAACCTACCAGCAGAGCATTGTTGATGCCATTTCAAGACCTGCAGAGAAGGTCCTGACCTGGAAAGAGTACCAGGACATTTTCCTGACTGGCACGCGAGCAGAGTCCGGCCAGCAGTTTATGCTGGACAATCACGAGGCGCTGATTGCCGCGGAAAAAGAGTTTGGTGTGCCGCCAGTAATCGTCGCCGCCATTATTGGCGTTGAAACCATGTATGGCCGGTTTCGCGGGCGTTACCGGGTGATTGATGCACTATCCACACTCGCTTTTGACTACCCGCCGCGGTCGAGCTTCTTTCGCTCCGAGCTGAAACATTTCCTGCTTCTTGCGCGCGAGGAAAACCAGTCGCCACTCGAGCCCGTCGGTTCTTATGCGGGTGCAATGGGTTACGGTCAGTTTATCTCCAGCAGCTATCGACATTACGCGGTAGATTTTGATGGTGACGGGGTGCGGGATATCTGGAACAACCGGACGGATGCGATTGGCAGTGTCGCCAACTATCTTGCCCAGCATGGATGGCGTCGCGGCGAACCTATTGTTGCGCGGGTGTATCCGGGCGAAGCGGCTGTTGATGCCTTCACCAGTGTGCTTGAACCAACGATGGGGCTCGATGCGCTCGCCTTACTGGGCGTGACAGCACCTGTCGCCGGCGCTGGTGCCTCCACCGATGTTGTGTCGCCGCTTCGTTTCGAGGGTAAAGAGGGTAGTGAGTACTGGGTAGGGTTTCCCAACTTCTACACAATTACCCGCTATAACCACAGCAAACTTTACGCCATGGCGGTTTTTCAGTTGAGTGAGCGATTGCGCGCACCGCTTGTCACACAGAACCGATAACAGATGCGCCGCTGGGTTCTTGTTCTATTGCTTGCTTTAACCGGATGTATGACCGGCAAAGTGTCAGGGCCCGCGCCATCGCCCGAGATCCAGCCTGTGGAGCGCAAAAGCGTTGCGCCGGGTCGCGGTAATACCAGCCCCTACGTGGTGTTTGGCAAGACGTACCACATTATCCCGTCCAGTCTCGGCTACCTTGAGATTGGCCTCGCGTCCTGGTACGGCAAAAAATTTCATGGCAGGCTCACGTCCAATGGCGAGGTTTTTGACATGCATCAGGTGAGCGCTGCACACAAGTCGCTGCCGCTGCCAACCATCGTCCGGGTCACCAATCTGGACAATGGTCGTAAGGTGTTGGTGCGTGTCAACGACCGCGGCCCTTTTCATGATGATCGGCTGATTGACCTTTCTTACGAGACTGCGGTCAAACTGGGATTCGCCGATAAAGGGGTGGCGCCGGTTGTTGTCGAAGCGCTGGATGAAATTAACTATCCGGAACTGGTGAGTGAGCCGATTTCGCATGAGTCATTTTACCTGCAGGTAGGTGCGTTCTCCCTGCCTGAGGGGGCAGAGCGCCTGCAACAGCAGATCAGGGGCGTGATCGAGTTAACAGAATTTGCAGCAATTGATGTTCGAATATTGCAGAGTGAGTTGGACGAAGAGAGACTGTTGCACAAGGTGTGGCTTGGCCCGATAAAATCGGAAGCTCTGCGAGACCAACTGGCAGAGATTGTTGAAGACAGTAAACTTGGTGTCCCGCTGCGGGTGAAGGTAGAGTAGTTCGCCTGGGTACGGGCACTCACGTTAGAATTGTAGAAACCGGAAATCAGATGCTTAACATGCTGCGCCAAAAAATCAGAAGGGCAACACTGTTTGTCGTATTGACCGTTATCTCGCTGGCGGGTCACGCTGCCAGCGTCATTGTGCCAGCGCCACCGCAACTGGCTGCAACCGGCTACCTGCTCATGGATGCAAATACCGGGGAAGTGCTGGTTGAGTTCAACAGTGAGCAGCGGTTGCCGCCCGCTAGTCTGACAAAAATTATGACCAGCTATGTGGTGGAGCATGAGCTCGATCGAGGCACGGTCACGATGGATGACATGGTCGACGTGAGCGTAAAGGCCTGGCGTATGGAAGGCTCGCGAATGTTTATCCGCGAGGGCACAAAAGTACGCCTGGAAGATCTGCTGCGTGGCGTCATCATCCAGTCCGGTAACGATGCCAGTGTGGCGCTGGCAGAACACATTGCAGGTTCGGAAGATGTGTTCGCGGATATGATGAACCAGCATGCTGCCCGACTGGGAATGATTAACACGAACTATATGAATTCGACGGGCCTGCCGGATGAGAACCACTATACAACCGCCCGTGACCTGGCGCGCCTGTCAGTTGCGCTGATCGAAGATTTTCCTCAGCACTATGCCATGTATTCGGAAAAGTACTTCACCTATAACGATATCAGGCAACCTAATCGCAACAGCCTGCTATGGCGTGATCCTTCGGTTGATGGCGTCAAAACTGGCCACACCGAGGCAGCCGGATTTTGTCTGGTTGCATCGGCGGAACGTGACGGCATGCGGCTGGTCTCTGTTGTGATGGGCACAAACTCAGAGGAAGCCCGGGCTGTTGAAAGCCAGAAACTGCTGACCTACGGTTTCCGGTATTTTGAAACTGTGCCGCTGTACAAGGCGGGAGACGCGCTGCGCAATGTGCGCGTCTGGCGTGGTGACCGGGATAGTGTTGGCCTTGGTGTTGCACAGGATGCCGTGCTGACAATTCCGCGTGGTGGCAGGGAAACCCTCGAAGCATCAATGGATATCGCGCGAATTATAGAGGCGCCGTTTGAAGAAGGCGCCAAACTTGGGACGTTGACGGTTTCCTTGGGTGACGAGGTCGTCTTTGAATCAGACCTGGTAGCACTGGCGCCGGTAGCCGAGGCAGGTTTCTTCAGCAGAATCTGGGATTCGCTCTCGCTGTTCTTCATGCAAATATTTGGCGGTGATCCGCTCGCAATATGACAGAACCACCAAAAATAGAATTCCCCTGCGACTATCCCGTGAAGGTGATTGCCGAGGCGCAGAGCGGCCTGCTTGAGGAAGTATTCATGATTGTGCAGCGGCACGATCCCACCATGCACATGGAAAAAGTGACCGTGCGTCTCAGCAATGGCGGCAACTACCATGCCATTACAGTGCAACTGCTGGCCACCGGTAAACCACAACTGCAGGCCCTCTTTGAAGACCTGAAAGCCTGTGATGCGGTGCGGCTTGTCCTCTAGGCGAGCACTGTGTTGTCGAGGGGCCTTGAATGGTCGGGGTTTGTGAACAATCAGCTGATCGTTCGCAATCTGGGGCTGCGGGACTACACCGCTGTCCTGGCGGAAATGAGAGCATTTACCGATAGCCGGTCTGCAAGTACGCCGGATGAGCTTTGGCTGCTCGAACATCACCCGGTGTTTACCCAGGGTCAGGCGGGCAAGGCGGAGCACCTGCTTGCGCCCGGTGATATTCCTGTTGTCCAGTCGGACCGTGGTGGCCAGGTCACCTATCATGGACCTGGCCAATTGATCGGTTATCTCCTCATAGACCTCAAGCGCCGCGAACTGGGTGTCAGGGATACGGTCTCGGGTATTGAAAACGCTGTGATTGCACTGCTGGCAGGGTATGGCATTGCAGGCGTCGCCCGGCGCGAAGCGCCCGGTGTCTACGTGGATGGCAAAAAGATTTCCGCGCTTGGTCTGAGAGTAAGGCGCGGGCGTACATACCATGGGCTCAGTCTTAATGTAGCAATGGATCAGCGTCCTTTTGAACGCATAAACCCATGCGGCTACGCTGGGCTCGAAGTGACACAACTGGCGGACCTGGGTGTAAGTGAAGATATCTCATGCGTTGGGACAAGACTGGTCAAGTACCTGGCGCTGGAATTCGGTTATGATGCGGCCCCGTTGATGGCGGGCCAGACAGGTAGGGATTAGCAATGGCAAGAGACGAACGCAACAAACTGGTTCAGGGCGTCAAACTGCGTGGTGCTGACAAGGTTCGGCGTATCCCTGTAAAGGTCATACCAACGGACACATTGCTGCGAAAGCCTGACTGGATCAGGGTAAGAATTCCTGCCAATCCCGAGGTCAAACGAATCAAGTCGATTCTGCGAACCCGCAAGCTTGCGTCGGTGTGTGAAGAAGCCAGTTGCCCAAACCTGTCCGAGTGTTTTTCCCATGGGACAGCAACATTCATGATCATGGGCGAGATCTGTACGCGACGTTGCCCATTTTGTGATGTTGCCCACGGGAAGCCGAATCCACTGGACGTCGACGAGCCGCGCAATCTTGCAGACGCTGTGGCTGAGATGGGCCTCAAATATGTTGTCGTCACCTCGGTTGATCGCGACGACCTGAAAGACAGCGGCGCCCAGCATTTTGCCGACTGTATCCGTGAACTTCGTGCCCAGAGCCCCGGGCTTGTGATTGAAGTGCTGGTGCCTGATTTCCGTGGTCGCATGGAAATCGCAATCGACATTCTCAAGCAACAGCCACCGGATGTGTTTAATCACAACCTCGAAACTGTACCCAGGCTCTATAAGAAAGCCCGACCGGGGGCAGACTATTCCTGGTCCCTTGAGTTACTCAAACAGTTCAAGGCATCTAAGCCTGTGGTACCTACCAAGTCTGGCCTGATGCTGGGACTGGGTGAGACATTTGAGGAAGTGCAGGAAGTGATGGCGGATTTGCGCGCTCATGATGTTGATATGCTGACACTTGGTCAGTACCTGCAGCCGAGTCGCGATCATCTGGCGGTTGAACGGTTTGTGCACCCGGACGAATTTGCCGAGTTGAAAAGCATTGGCGAGGCGATGGGGTTTGCGCAGGTTGCGAGCGGTCCACTGGTCCGTTCCTCCTACCATGCCGACCTGCAAGCCGCAGATATAATCAGTCACGGCCAGAAGTAGCAGCCGGTACGCCGGGGCTGATCAGCCGCAGGTCTGGCAGTTCGGGTTTGGTTTGAGGCGTAGTTTGCGCCAGTCCATTGTGCGGGCATCAAAGACCAACAGGTAACCCACCAGACTTTCGCCAAAACCGACAATCATCTTGAGCGCTTCCATGGCCATCACAGCACCGATGATGCCGACCACCGGCGCTGCTACCCCGTTCTCGGCACAGTTGAAGTTCTCGTCGCTGGCGTCCTGGTACAGGCAACGATAGCAGGGGCCGCCCGCTGAACCCGGATCAATCGCCATCACCTGGCCTTCCAGTGCGATAGCAGCACCGGAGATAAGGGGTGTTCCTGTACTCACGCAGGCCTCGTTGACCATAAAACGGGTGTTAAAGTTGTCTGTTCCGTCAATCACCAGGTCTGTCTGAGCCAACAGTTCGGATAAACTCGCGACATCCAGGCGCTCGGATATTTCAGTGACGCGGGTTGTCGGATTTATCCTGTGAACCGCGGTAGTTGCACTCTCGGTTTTGAGGCGTCCCACATCATCCGTTCCGTGCAGCAGCTGGCGTTGGAGGTTGGTCAGGTCAACCCGGTCGTCGTCCACAAGGATCAGGTGACCGATGCCCGCTGCCGCCAGGTAGAGCACAACGGGACTACCGAGACCGCCAAGGCCCATAACCAGCACCGTTGAGGCAATCAGCTTGTCTTGCCCCGCAACATCAATGTCGGGGAGCATGATTTGACGGCTGTAACGCAGTAGATCATCGTCATTCATCATGACGGTTTGCGTCCGTGGGTGACGCGTGGCTGGCCGCCGAGATCATTGTGCAGGGTGATGGCTGAATACCCGAGACGTTTTAATATTGCCGCTACCGAATCCTGTTGGTCAAAACCGTGCTCCAGATAGATTGCGCCGCCAGCCTTCAGGCAGCGAAGCGCATCAGTGGCGATCGTGCTGATATCGCGCAGTCCCAACTCTGCAGACACTAGCGCGGTGTCTGGTTCAAATCGAAGGTGTTCAAGATGGGGGTCATCCGCACAGATATACGGCGGGTTGGCCACGACAATATCGAAGCTGTCAGCTGCCAGTGCTGCTGTCCAGTCGCCCTGGATAAGGGTAACCCTGTTGGCGGCGAGCCTGGCTACGTTGCCTGCCGCCACGGAGAGAGCACTTTGGTCACGTTCAAGGGCATACAGGTGCCAGGCTGGTCGTGAGCGGGCGAGCGCGATTGCAATGGCGCCGGTACCCGTACCAAGGTCAATACAACACCGGGGTGCAGCGTCAAAGTCGTTGAGCACTGCTTCTACCAGAATTTCGGTGTCAGGTCGGGGAATCAGGGTGGCGGGACTGACATCAAGTGACATATCCCAAAAGTCCTGGCTCCCGGTCAGGTACGCAACCGGTTCACCGTGGCTGCGGCGGATCAGCAAGTCTTCAAACTGGCTGACCTGTGCAGGTTGGACGGGCGCGTCATCATGCGCGTAGAGCCAGCTCCGCGAGACACCCAGTACCTGGGCCAGGAGTAGCTGGCAATCAAGCATGGCGGTGTCAGATATGTGGGCTACCCTGGCGGACTCCGCCAGCAGTTCCCGCACGCGCCTGGTCCCGCTGGACGGTTCAGCCTGCATCACCACCAGCACCCAGTGAACTTAACAGGTCTGCCTGATGTTCCTGCACCAGCTGGTCGATAATAGGTGAGAGATCACCAGCCATGGTTTGTGAAATGCGGTGCAGGGTAAGGTTAATACGGTGATCGGTGACGCGACCATCGGGAAAGTTGTAGGTACGTATTTTTTCAGATCGGTCGCCGCTACCCACCAGGTTGCGGCGTGCCTCGGCCTGCTCTGAATTCTGGGCTTTTTCTGCCTGATCCATCAGTTTGGCCTGCAGCAGGCTCATCGCGCGAGCCCGGTTTTTGTGCTGCGAACGCTCATCCTGGCATTCGACCACGATGCCTGTTGGCAGGTGGGTCAGGCGGATCGCAGAATCTGTCTTGTTGACATGCTGTCCGCCGGCGCCGGATGCCCGGAAGGTATCAACCCGGAGATCGCTCTTGGCGATTTCGATCTGTTCGAGTTCGCCAACTTCCGGCATAACCGCAACGGTGCATGCCGAGGTGTGGATGCGGCCCTGCGATTCGGTCTGAGGTACTCGCTGAACACGGTGTGCGCCTGATTCAAACTTCAGGTGACCGAAGACCTCCTTGCCTTCGATCAGGCTGATAACCTCTTTGAAACCGCCGTGTTCGCCTGGCCGCTCGGTTAGCACCTCCAGTTTCCAGCCTTTTTCCTCGGCATAGCGCGTATACATGCGAAGCAGGTCGCCCGCAAATATTGCGGCTTCATCGCCACCTGTACCCGCCCGAATCTCGAGGAAGACGTTGTGGGAGTCGTTGGGGTCCCGGGGCAGCAGCAGACGTTGCAGGGTTGCGTCCAGGCCCTCAATGTCCTGTTCCAGTTGCAGCACTTCGTCAGTTGCCATTTCCCTGATGTCCGGATCTGCGTCCTGCTGCAACGAACGAGCCTGCTGGAGTTCGCTGGTTTTTGATTCGTAATCCCGGTAACAGAGCACAACGGGCTCAATTTCCGAGTACTCAACCGAGTAGGCGCGAAACAGGTTCTGGTCGCTGATGACCTCACTGTCGCTGAGCTGGGCTGAGAGTTCGTCGTAGCGCTCTAGCAGGTAGTCGAGCTTGTTCTTCAGTGATGCTTGCATTTAGGTATTCTTGCCCGTATCTGTGACTGGCGCGTTAGTGTCAATTGTTGTGCCCTCATCGAGCTGAAACAGCTCGCAGACAGCATCGACAATGTTGTCTCTTCCCTCAGTGCTCGCCAGCTTCATCTGTACGCTTGGCGTGTGAATAATTTTGTTGGTCAGCTGATTTGCGAGGCTTGTCAAAACGGCTTCCGGGGCTTCTCCCTTGGCCAGGCGCTGAAGAGCTTTTTCAAGTTCACCCTGTTTCAGCGTTTCGTGATGGTTGCGGAACCTTACCAGGACGTCGACAGCGCCTCTGGATTTGCCTTCATCTTCAATCTCGGACAGTGCCGTGTCGATAATGGATTCAGCCTCGTGGGCAGCTTCTGCCCGGTTGCTGATGTTTTCCGCAATAATCTGCTCGAGATCGTCAACGCTATAGAGGTAGACATCCCTCAGTTCAGCGATTTCAGGCTCAATATCGCGAGGTACAGCCAGGTCCACCATAAAAATTGGTTTGTGCCGGCGCTGTTTCAGGGCGCGTTCCACAGTACCTTTGCCCAGTATTGGCAACTGGCTGCCGGTGGATGCAATCAGTATGTCAGTGTGAACCAGCAGATCTGGAATATCGCCGAGTGTCGCGGCATCACCGTCCAGGCTGGCAGCCAGCGTTTCGGCGTTGGCCAGTGTCCGGTTGGCAATCACGAGCCGACTTACCCCTGCATTGCGCAGGTGCTTCCCAACCAGTTCAATGGTTTCGCCGGCACCAATCAGCATGACACTGCAATTGGCAAAATCCGTGAAGAGCTGGGACGCCAGGTCAACAGCAATTGATGCAACCGATACCGGGTTCTGGCCAATTGCGGTGCTGGACCTCACCCGCTTGGCAACTCTGAAGGTGTTTTGCGACAGGCGCTCAAGCTGGGTGCCCAGCGTGCGGTGGGTCCTGGCTTGACTGAAGCAGTCCTTTACCTGGCCCAGAATCTGCGGCTCGCCCAGCACCATGGAGTCAAGCCCTGACGCGACGCGCAGCAGGTGCCTGACTGAAGCCTGCCCCGAATGGACGTACAGTGCGTCGGTCAGGCTTTCGACTGGGATGTTGTGGTAACTGGCGAGCCAGGCCGCCACGCCACCGTGATCGCGGTCGGGATGTATGGCATATATCTCTGTGCGATTGCACGTCGACAGAATGGCAACCTCTTCGAGCCCTTCGGTGACGCGCAGATCATGCAGCGCGTGACCCAGTTGTTCAGGCGTGAACGCAACCCGCTCGCGTACCGATACCGGTGCGGTTTTATGGTTGATGCCGACGACGAGTAAATCCATGGGATACTTATGAAGGATCGAGTGACTCGCTGGTCACGTAAAAGTAGAATGAACCATCAGGCATTGGGCATGTACTAACCCTTACACTTGAAGGAACGTGAACCGCCTATTTTAGATCGGTTACGTCGTTGAATATAGGTCAAAGTAAATTTCTCAATGCCAATACTTCAAAGTCACGCCCTCAATGCCTCGAAATCTAGCTGAACTGGTGAAAGTTTGAATACGCGAATCCTCTATTGTCTTGTGCTCCTGTCGCTCGGTGGCTGCGCGACCGTTGCGCCACCCGCAGAGGATGATGCATTGGTTTCTGCTGAGACCACCACAGCGGAAGTCGCGCCACACCACCAGGCCGCGCAGGCCCAGCCCAAGCCGGAAGACTATCCCGCGGCCCCTTTTACGAGCGATACGCTTTATCAGTTGCTGGTTGCAGAAGTCGCCGGCTACCGGGGTCAGTACGACGTGGCACTGGAGAAATATCTCAAGACCGCTGTTGAAACCCGCGATCCCGGTGTTGCGGCCCGTGCTACGCGCCTCGCAGCCTACCTGAAACGAAACGACGCTGCGCTCACTACCGCCGTTATCTGGGCAGAAACTGACCCGGGTGATATTGATGGGCATCGGCATGCTGCCGACCAGTTAATGAAGGCCGGTGACCTCGAAGGCGCGGTTTATCATCTTGAAGCCGTTAAGCGATTGGGTGGGCTGGCTGACTTCCCGATGTTTTCTTACCGGGCCGCTAACCTGGATGATGCCAGCCGAGCGGCCCTGCTGACCGTTATCACTCGAATGCTGGACGAATTCCCCGGGGACGGCCAGTTGATGTTCTCCAAGGCCGTATTGCTTGAGCAGAATGGTCGCTTGAGCGAGGCACTTGAGCTGGCGGATGCGTTACTGACTGATGAATTGAACATCAACGTGATTGTGTTGAAGGTCAACGCGCTGAAGGACATGGATCGCGTGCCTGAGGCGGTTGGCTTTCTTGAAACCACGATTGAACAGATGGAGGACAATCGACGTCTGCGCCTGATCTTTGCGCGCCTGCTGTTTGAAGCCCAGCGCCTGGACGATGCTAAAGCGCAGTATGAGATCGTTCGCCAGCAGTCGCCCAGCGATGGCGATGTGCTGTTTGCGCTGGCACTAATTTCCATGGAACAGGGTAACGATGCCGACGCCATCGACTATCTGCAGCAAATGATTCGCTGGAACCGCCGGGTGGGCGAGGCACATTTTTATCTGGGCAGTATTGCCGAGAAAAACAACGATATCCCTGCAGCCATCAGGGAATACAAGTTGGCGGGTGACGGGTATGAATTTCTGCCGGCACAGTCCCGGGTGGCCTCCCTGATGCTCGACCAGGGGCGCACTGAAGATGCGCGTGCCTATCTGGGCAGCGTGCGTGGGGAGTATCCCGACATGTATGACCAGTTGCTGATGGTCGAGGCGCAGCTGTTGAGCGAACGTGGTCTGGAAGAACAGGTTTTCGACGTGATGGATACCGCGTTGCAGCGTGATCCCGGGAATATAGATTTGTTGTATTTCCGTGCAATGACCGGCGAGAAGTTTGGTCGGCTGGATATCCTGGAGCGGGATCTCGGCAAAATTATTGAAATGGATCCGGAAAATGCCGATGCGCTAAACGCGTTAGGGTATACACTGGCAGACCGAACCGATCGCCATGAGGAGGCGCTTGGGCTGATTCAGCGGGCGATTGCGATCAAACCGGATGAGCCCGCGTTTATCGATAGCCTGGGTTGGGTCATGTATCAGCTGGGCAACTATGATGAGGCCATTACGCATTTGCGTCGGGCGCTCAGTCTGTTCCAGAACGATGAAGTGGCGTCTCACCTGGGTGAAGCGCTGTGGGCAATTGGTGAGCAGGATGAGGCGAGGCAGGTATGGGACCGCGCGCTGGAGCTCAAACCAGACAGTGAAATCCTGAAACAGGTTATCGAACGATTTACCGCGCAATAGCCCGTCTTGTTATAAGCTTCTGTGCAGTTGTCCTGCTGGCCTCCTGTGCTTCGAGGTCTGTCGTTACCGGGATTGGCGGTGAGCATTGGACTCTGGTAGGCAAGCTCGGCGTTGTTGCAGAAACCCGGCGCGGCAGCTTTGGCATCAACTGGCAGCAGCGCGGCGATAATTTTGATATTAGTCTGTTCGGTCCGCTTGGCATCAGCGCTGCCCGGGTGTACATGGAGAACCGGATTGCGACGCTTGATGTTCCTGGCGACCCGCCGGTATCGGCGCGCAGTGCGGACGAGTTGTTGTTCCAGAGTACCGGGCTTGCCCTGCCGGTAACGCCGCTCCGATATTGGGTGCGTGGAAAGCCAGCGCCAGGTGCCTTTTCCAGAACCGAATCGGGTTTTGTTCAATCGGGCTGGACAGTCGAATACCTGGGCTTTGAGCAGGGGTTGCCGACTCGAATGCGTATTGAGCGGCCCGAGGTTCGTCTCATACTGGTAGTGCGCGGTTGGGAAGCCTGAGTTTCTCTATTTGACACAGTAGGGAAGTACGATCACAATAGCGCGTTTTTTGCGGGGGGCTACTTCTCCTCCGCCGGATTTGGGGTGTCGCCAAGTTGGTAAGGCCCAAGGTTTTGATCCTTGTATGCGCAGGTTCGAGTCCTGCCACCCCAGCCATAATGCCTACGGTCGGAATTTATCGTGGCTGAACTGAAAGTATTCACGGGTAATGCACACCGCGTGCTGGCAGACCGGGTAGTCGAGCGATTACGCATCGATCTTGGTGCGGCACACGTGGGCCGGTTCAGTGATGGTGAGGTCAACGTCGAGATTCACGACAATGTGCGCGGCAAGGATGTGTTTATCATCCAGCCGACCTGCGCGCCGACCAACGATAACCTGATTGAGCTGATTGTGATGGCTGACTGCCTTCACCGTGCTTCAGCCCACAGGATTACTGCGGTGATGCCCTATTTTGGCTACGCAAGGCAGGATAGAAGGGTGAGATCGGCACGCGTGCCGATCACCGCCAAGGTTGTTGCTGACATGTTGAGCGGTGCTGGTATCGACCGGATTCTGACAATTGATCTGCATGCAGACCAGATACAGGGCTTCTTTAATGTCCCGGTAGACAATATCTACGCCACGCCGGTGATGTTGTCAGACATCGAGCGAAGCGGTATCGAGAATGTCATGATTGTGTCGCCAGACGTCGGCGGCGTAGTGCGGGCACGTGCCATGGCGAGGCAGTTGGATGACGCAGACCTTGCGATCATCGACAAGCGCCGGCCAAAGGCGAATGAGTCGGAGGTGATGCACATTATCGGCGAGGTTGCTGGCCGAAACTGCATACTGGTAGATGATATTGTCGATACGGCTGGAACCTTGTGTTCCGCGGCGAATGCGCTGAAGGAAGCCGGGGCAGCGACGGTATTTGCGTACTGCACACACGCCGTGCTGTCCGGTAAAGCGCTCGTGAATATTGAAGGTTCGAGGCTTGACGAACTGGTGGTAACAGACACCATTCCGCTTTCTGCAGAGGCCCAGGCCTGTGCAAAGATCCGCCAGATCAGTATTGCTGACGAACTGGCGGAATCTATAAGACGCGTCAGCAATGAAGAGTCACTCAGTGCGCTCTTCGCCAAGCGAGTACAGCCGGCGCTGTTTTAGTGTCGGAACTTAAACGTTGCCTGTCACGGTCGCAGTGCAGGCAGCTATAACTTTGGAGATTTACCTATGTCAGACAATATTGAACTGACAGCGCAAGTGCGAACCGACGTTGGGAAAGGTGCGAGCCGCCGCCTTCGTCGTGACGCCGGTCTGGTTCCAGCCGTTATTTACGGTGCGGAAAAAGAACCCGTTGCGCTGACTATCCCTCACAAGGACCTCATGAAGGCAACTGAAAACGAAGCTTTCTTTTCGCAGATCATCACGATCAACACCGGCGCTGAAAAAAGCCCTGCCATCATCAAGGCCATGCAGCGTCACCCGGCGAAGAACCGCATCCTTCATGCAGACTTTTTCCGCGTTCGCATGGACCAGGAAATCACTGTTGAGATACCGCTGCACTTTGTTAACGAAGAAGAGTGTGTTGGCGTACGACTCAATAATGGTCAGCTTGCGCACACGATCTCAAGCGTTGAAATCAGTTGTTTGCCTGGCATTCTGCCCGAGTATCTAGAGGTTGACGTAATAGCCCTCGATATTGGTGACACCATCCTCCTGAGTCAGCTCGTGCTGCCCAGTGGTGTTGAGATTCCCGCGCTTGCATTGGGCGAAGATCACGACCAGGTGGTGGTAACGGTCAATGAGAAACGCGAGATTGTTGAAGATGATGAATCTGAGCCAGCACCTGCCCCGGACGAGGTAGAAGCGTCCAAGCAGGGTGACGACGAGTCATCTGACGACTGATCTGCAGCGGGGCCTCACCAATGAGCCAGCGGCTTAAGCTGATTGTTGGTATCGGTAATCCAGGGTCCCAGTACGCCGACACCCGCCATAACGTTGGTGTCTGGTTCCTGGAGCGCCTTGCCGACCGGCAGGGCGTTTCCTTTAAGGAAGAGAAAAAATTCTTCGGCAGGGTCGCCAGTACCCTGATGCTGGGGAGTGAACTCAGATTGCTGATACCTACCACGTACATGAACGAAAGCGGCAAGGCCGTTGGCGCGCTCGCGCACTTTTATCGGGTTGCGCCAGCTGAAATCCTGGTCGCACACGACGAGCTTGATCTGCCGACAGGCGTGGTGCGGTATAAAGAAGGTGGTGGGCTGGCAGGACATAATGGCCTGCGGAGTATAACTGCAGCGCTTGGCGGTGATCAGTCGTTCAACCGCCTGCGTATTGGCGTTGGGCATCCGGGTGACAAGTCCGGGGTGCTTGGGCACGTGCTAGGCAAGGCATCCAGTCGCGATCGGGAGACAATTAACATCTGCATAGATGAAGCGATACATTTTTTACCCCAGGTCGTTGAAGGCAATATTGAACAGGCGATGAACTCCCTTAACGGTTTTCGAGCACCAGATACGGCATAGATGGCGCCCCGTGTGGCGGCCTAATTGGAGTGGATATGGGTTTTAACTGTGGCATCGTGGGTCTGCCTAACGTGGGTAAGTCCACACTGTTCAATGCGTTGACCAAAGCCAGTGTAGGCGCTGAGAACTTCCCGTTCTGTACTATCGAACCCAATTCAGGTGTTGTACCGATGCCTGATCCACGGCTCGATCAGCTTGCAGCAATCGCCAAGCCTGGCAAGGTTATCCCGACTTCCATGGAGTTTGTCGACATTGCCGGGCTGGTGGAGGGCGCCTCAAAAGGTGAGGGCCTGGGAAACCAGTTCCTTGCCAACATCCGGGAAACTCATGCGATTGCCCATGTGGTGCGCTGCTTCGATGACGATAATATTACGCACGTTTCCAATTCAATTGACCCGGCACGGGATATCGAGATCATCAACACTGAGCTCCAGTTGGCTGATCTCGAAACTATCGAGAAAGGCATTGCCCGGGTACACCGGATTGCCAAGAGCGGCGACAAGGAAGCTCTTGGCCGGGTAACTTTTTTCGAGTCGATGTCCGCCCACATTGATGGTGGTAACCCAGCCCGAACTTTTGCGGTACCGGAGGATATGGCTAAAGATGTACGTGAGCTGCACTTGCTCACCATGAAACCCGTGCTTTATATCGCAAACGTTAATGAAGATGGTTTTGACAACAATCCCTACCTTGATGCCGTGCGAGAGATCGCCGTAGCCGAAGGCGCAGAAATTGTTGTTATCTGCAACAAGCTGGAGGCTGAAATTGCGGAGCTTGAGGATGACGAGAAAGCAGAGTTCCTGGCTGACCTGGGTATGACAGAGCCGGGTCTCGACCGCGTCATCCGTGCTGGCTACAAACTGCTCGGATTGCAGACATATTTCACCGTAGGCCCAAAAGAAGTGCGGGCCTGGACCGTGCGGCAACATGCAACAGCGCCCCAGGCGGCGGCGGTTATCCATACTGATTTTGAAAAAGGATTTATCCGCGCAGAGGTCATTGCATTCGATGACTATATTGCTGGCAAGGGTGAAAACGGCGCTAAGGAAGCCGGCAAGTGGCGTCTTGAGGGCAAAGAATATCTCGTTGCTGATGGTGACGTGATCCATTTCCGGTTTAACGTCTGAGATTTGTTCAGAGGTTGCGTACTGCTCCTGCTGATTGGCCTTGCTGGCTGTAGCCAGTCTGGCCCTGCATATGATCTGGACGACTACATAGCCAAACTCGGTAGGGTTCTCGACCAGGAGATCCCGGCACGCGAAGCACGAGCGTTTCCCCGGCTTCCTCCGGTGCGAGAGTTTCGGCAGGTCATTCCCCGGGAATCGATTGATATCCTGCAGTTTTTCCGTATCTCCCGGTGCGAACTCCACCAACTGGTTGCCGAGCGCAACAGCAATCTTGGCGTCATGGCGGCGCCCAGCCAACGACTGGTATATGAGGTCAATTTTCTGCGGGTGGGGCGCGCCTGCCTGATGGCGCTGGATGAAGATCAGGCGTCGTTGCGAGAAAGCCTGGCGGGTGTGCTTCAACGAAAGCAGGAAGCGTTGCCGATTGTTATCTGGAAAGCGACACTCGGTGGCGATGAGTTCAGGGATTTCTGGCAGCCGGCAGGCGGTAGTATCCCCCAGTCATTTGCCGGTGACGGGGAAGTTGTCTATGCGCTCGCGCAGCTCAAAGATGATGTAGGGAAGTGGCTCTCTGGTGAATATGATATCGACTCCGCGCGACTTGAGAACCAGCTTGACCAGATTCGCCGGGGTGACGGCGGGCAGCAGCTCAAGGCCTGGACGCTGCTCGGTAACAAACTTGGGCTTGCAACAAATATTCTTGAAGCCCGGCTGGCCCGTCGCCCACTGTGTTTTGATGGCATGAAAACCCCCAAGGCGGAGATTTTCAATACTGTGGTGCGGGAGATGTTTGTTGGTCGTATCCAGGCCTGGGCCGCAGGGCTGAACGCGGGCTACTACCATCTGTTCCCGCTCGTGAGGGAACTTGAAGCGTTGTTGCTGGCTGCAGAACCGCCAGCGTACCTTGCCTGGCGAGAAAGACGTGACAGCCAACTGATCAGTGCTACCGCTGCGCTTTCTGACCACGTTACCGCACTGACGCCGCTCTTCGAACAGTGTAGGCTTCTTCCGACAGATAACCGATAGAGGTAATGCAATGGCAATTCCCCGCATAGCAATTAATGGTTTTGGCCGAATCGGCCGCACGGTGATGCGCATTGCCAAGCTGCGCGGACACTACGATGTTGTGGCGATTAATGATCTTGCAACGCCAGAGCAGCTTGCCTATGCCTTCAAATACGACAGTATCCACGGCAAATATCCGGGGCATGTCAAACTCAATGGCGATGTCATGGAAATTGACGGTGACCCCTTCAAGGTCTTGTCAGAGCGTGATCCCTCCAAGTTACCCTGGAAAGAGTTTGGCGTTGACTACGTGATCGAAAGCAGCGGTGCGTTCCGTCAGCTTACGCAGTTGCAGATGCATCTGGATGCCGGCGCAAAACGGGTGATTGTTACGGTCCCGACCAAAGATGCGCTGGACGCAACCCTGGTTGCAGGCGTCAATGATCATGTTGTCACCAAAGAATCTACCATCATTAGCAACGCCAGTTGCACAACCAACTGTGCAGCCCCTCTGGCAAAGGTACTGCACGAGCAGTTTGGTATTGTGAAAGGCCTGCTGACCACAGTACATGCCTATACCTCTGATCAGCGTCTGATTGACGCCCCGCATAAAGACCTGCGAAGGTCCCGCAATGCGGCAACCAACATCGTCCCGACATCCACCGGTGCTGCGCGGGCGATTGGTATCGTGCTGCCTGAGCTGAAGGGCAAAATGGATGGACTCGCCATGCGCGTGCCAGTGCCGGACGGCAGTCTTGTTGACATGACGGTTGAACTGTCCCGGGACGTGACCGTGGAAGAAATCAACGCAGCTATGAAGCAGGCATCGAATGGCCCGCTACACGGTATCCTGGAATATTGCGAAGACCCGATTGTGTCCAGCGACGTCGTCGGCAACCCGCATTCCAGCGTGTTTGACCCTGCCCTGACCCAGGTCATCGGCGGTCGCCTGGCAAAGGTAATCAGCTGGTATGACAACGAATGGGGCTACAGCACCCGGGTGGAAGAGCTGATCAATCGCCTGGCCAGAATGGACGCCTGATTCGAGGCCAGAACCTTGACAAAATGCTCGCAGATGCGGAGAATTCGCGTCCCTCAGGGCTTCAGGTCCTGAGACTGCAAGCGTTGATCATGTGGCTACGTAGCTCAGCTGGTTAGAGCACAGCATTCATAATGCTGGGGTCGGTGGTTCAAGTCCACCCGTAGCTACCAACTCAAAGTCATCCCGACCGGAGCGCAAAGCGCGGAGCGGAGGGATCTCAGCGTTTACACCTTCGAAAAGAATCACGAGAGTCAATTCCTTGAATCTCAGTTGTGCGCAAACCGTGCCCACTCTGCGCCCGAAGCTCACACTTTCTTAAGCAGTTCACCTGGTTCGATCTCAAAGTAATCACACAAAGCACTGATCGTATCCGTGTTTGTGTTGTAACCCGGCACGTTTGAAATCCTGGTCAACGTTGGACGGGAAATTCCCGTTTCTTCACTGACCTCGTTCAAAGTAATTCGACGCCCGTTTCTGAAGGACTTTTCATCCAGTACCTGCTTGAAAAGAATGCGTATCACAAATTCAACCCCGAGAATGAATCATCATTGATTCAAAAAGTTCTTGAGTGATCTATTATGATCGTTATCGGGACCGGGGCTCAATCATGCAAGGATCACCCTGACCGCCGGGCAGCAAGACCTGGCTGGTGGCACCTCCCTGCGCGACCACTTGTCACAACACTCCGATAGCCATCTGGCACGCAACAAGGAAGGCGAACTTGAGGCTGGAGGAGTCAGCCATTGGCCATGCTTCGCTCTCCAGACTCACCATCAGGGGCTTTGTACAACGACCTGTACATCGTCAGGGTTCCAACTGTTTCGCCAGCTACGACGCAATGCTAAAGTCACGCCGAAGAGCAGTTGTGGGCTGAAGAACTGCTTGATGGCGAAGTGGTCTATGAAAACACCTGGGGTATCTATGACCCAAATACGGTGATACCAATTGCCTCCGAGTATAGGACGAATAAACCACCTGCCATCGCGGCAGTCAATGAATTCGTGGGCAGTCGGACACACGGCATCATTGATTTGATGTCGAATCGCGCTTCCGGGTTGGTTGCAAAGTGAACAAAGCGCCGAGGATTTCGTAATGCCGGCCGAGTACGGCCCCGCTGGGCATCCAACGTCAGAAGAGATTTGCCGAGTCGTCGAACAAGGTAGCGGGCGGCGAGCGAATTTGCGGTTGTGAGGCCCGGTCCAGGCCAAGGTGCTTCAAGATTTTCTCGATGACATCGGGGTCCTCAATACTGGCAATCACGCGCACCGGCCCACCGCACTTCTCGCATTTCTCTATGTCAACAGCGAAGACGCGCTTGAGCCGTTGTGCGGGGCGGCCATCCGCCCAGGTCATCGAGTAGGCTTTGGGTTTCTGCCGTTCTTCTGGCTCGACCTGTTTTCGGGGAACGACGTGTTCCCGAAGCTTACTGTTGGGCGGAAGGCCGCCCCGCGAGAACACGCCATGAAATCGCGTGAGATTGACCCGGGGTCTGGGTGCGGCCGGCTTCGGACCAGTGCCGCCAGCCTGCCAATGATTTCCAGCGGACTGAGGATCACGTGCGTCGTCCCGTCATCATAAGGTGTCTTCAGGCCCACGATGACGTTGCCGTTGCTCGCGATCGACAGCCGCTGCTCGGCAATCGCCGGTCTTGCGATGTAGCGGCAGAGTCGCTCGAGTTTCTTGCGCTGGGTCGACTTGCAGGCAACACCAGCGTGCAGTGAAAACCCCGCTTGGCGACTGACCAGTTCGTTGGGTTTCGACTGCCGGTCCTTTGCCGGTACCGTTTGCAGCGTCAGCGCCTTGCGGCCGGCATTGGGGCCGAAGGCCAGGCGATAGGTGATGGACGCGCCGACGATGCTGTTCATCGCATCGTCCTTGTCCGGCAAGAGGTCGAGGTATTCATGCTCGGGATCGCGGCCCAGGTAGCCGGCCTTCTCGAGGTAACGCGCGACCCGCGATGCGATGGTATGGGTGATGACGTCGAGATCCTCACGGGTGGGTGGCTTCACCGGCCAGAAGTATCCCTTTGCGTCGTACACGCCGTTCAAGCAGAGCATATGAAAGTGAGGATTCAGGTTGAGGGCTGAGCCGAAACGCTGTATCAAAGTCACAGCGCCACTCTGTGCCCCGGATTTGACCGTCATGCCGGCGCGGTGGATCAGGAGCACCCACCATGCGGTGCTCAGTCATGGCAACCATTGGGCATCTGGACGCTTTGATCAAACATGCGTCATGTGACGGACTCTTTCGTCAATTGCGCTGCTGGTATCCCCAGCCAAAGCACAATCCGCATCACTTCCGGGAAAAAAGTGCGTCCACCTTTGGCCAGGTTTTTTA
>CAYGNA010000011.1:17008-29839 GCA_964351065.1 uncultured Pseudomonadales bacterium | reverse complement strand
CCAGACGTGAGTCATCGGTCAGGTATTCGCGGTAAACCGACGCGCGAGGATAGCCCTTCACATCAATCAGCGGTGCATATTCATGCAGCGCTTCCCCGGACAAGTCAAAATGCCGATCACGGGTGCTGACCTGGCCCAGCATCTCGTAGGCCATGACCCCTACCTTGTACTTCAGGAAATCCAGTCGACTGCGCGCCGGCAGCATAAGCCAGGTTGGCTCGGCGAGGTGTGGCGCTATGTTATGAACACGCTTCCGTTCAAGTGCCGCCTCACGGACTACATGTACATGTCCCATGGCCAGGTAGCGAATGCCACCGTGAATCAGCTTGGTTGATTTCGATGATGTCCCGGAAGAAAAGTCCCGGGACTCGAGTAATGCTACCCGCAAGCCTCGCAGGGCAGCATCCCGCAGTATGCCAGCACCGGTAATGCCACCGCCGATGACAATCAGATCAAATTCACCAGAGCCCAGTTCGCTTAACAGACCCTCGCGGGCTGTGGCATCAAGTCCGGACATCACGCTCTGACGTTACAATTTGCATATCGTAATCCACTGGTTGTTGTCCTCTTTGATTCGTTTTGTCTTGCTTTGTTCGCGCTGCGCCACAGTCCCATCATCCCGGTTGCCAAAACGCGACATCCAGCCATCCCAGGAGGAAGTTGCCAGACCGGGTTGAATACAATTGGCAGGAGGCCCGGGGAGAAAATCACAGTTGGGCCACGTGTTGTGTTAACAGGCAGACATCACACGCCCTAACCCGCGCATCATTTCACGCCTCCGGTAAGCCTTCAATGCTTTTGCTACCAGACGGCAAAAAAATCAGGCTGCAGTCAACATACCACAGCCTGTTGCTGGCTCACGGCATCATTGCTTCAATAAGGAAGGGACCACGCGAACTCATCGCTTTTTCATAGAGCAGGTTAAACTCTTCTATTGTTGTTGCCCGACTGGCCGGCACACCCAGTCCCTCAGACATCTTCACAAAATCGAGATCAGGGTTGCCAATATTGAGCATATCCAGGGTTTTCTTGTTCATTGACTGGGCACCGACCCGGGCAAGTTCCACCTGGAGAATTTGGTACTTGCGATTCGCCAGGATGACGACACAAATGTCGAGATCTTCTCTCGCCATGGTCCAAAGAGACTGGATGGTGTACATGGCACCGCCATCGCCATGAATACAGACGACCTTTCTATCTGGACAGGCAACGGCGGCACCTATCGCTGTTGGTAGTCCATAGCCTATTGAACCGCCGGTCAGGGAAAGCCAGTCATGCGGTTCTGCCGCTGCTGAACTGGGGTAACAACCACCCCCGGCGGTTGCCCCCTCGTCAACCACAATCGCGTCCGTTGGCAGATAGGCAGCAAAGGTTGCTGCCAGTGTTCTTGGGGAAAGTTCGCCTGCGCCCGCGGCAGGCTTTGCCAGCGTGGTGACGCGCGGCGTCCTGGCGTTCGCACCCAGTTCATCACACAGCCTGGACAATGCATCCTCAGCATCTTCCTGGACACTCGCCAGCGTATGTAAGGTACTACCCTCTGGGTAAAACTCGCTGGGTTTACCAGGATAGGCAAAAAAGGCGACTGGCGGTTTTGTACCAACAATTACAAACTGCTCAACACCCTTGATCTGCTCGGTCGCCTGTTCCGCAAAGTAGCCAAGACGCTCCACCGTACAGCGGCCTTCACCCCTCGGCAGCCGGGTGACGAATGTATCGCAAAAGACTCGCGCACCCGTGGCCTGCGCGATCTTGTCTGCCAACTCGAGCGCTGTTTCTGTCAGTGCCATATTGCCCAATAGCAGCAACGTAGGCTTACCGTTGGTAAGCAGACTGGCGGCTTCGCTTACCTGGCTTTCGCTCGCGGCAGGCGCATGCGGTGCCGGGCGGGCAGCAACTGGCTCACCCGATTCATCCCAGGCCGCGTTTGCAGGCACAATCAATGTCGCAATACGACCAGGCTTTTCATTTGCTGCCTGGGTCGCATCCGCCGCATCACCGGGTAAATCATAAGCGTCCTTAACGGACCTTACCCAGTGGGAAACGGGTTGCGCCAGCGTAATAATGTCAGACGTCAGGGGAGCATCATACTGCTTGTGATAAGTTGCATGATCGCCAATCAGGTTAATCACCGGGGAATTCGCCTTGCGGGCATTGTGCAAATTGGCAGACCCGTTGGACAGACCGGGGCCGAGGTGCAGCAGAGTACAGGCTGGTTTCGCCGCCATGCGGCCATAACCGTCTGCGGCGCCCGTACACACACCCTCAAACAGACAGAGTATCGACCGCATGCCCTCGGTCTTGCCAATTGCCGCAACCATGTGCATTTCCGACGTACCCGGGTTGGTAAAACAAACCTCCACCCCATTGTTGATCAGCGTTTGCAACATGCTTTCGGCACCATTCATCTGTTGTCTTCCTTCTGCGGCTCGGTGTATTGAAAGGCGAGTATAACCCAACCGTCAGTTGCTGCTCATAATTGGCGAATTTCACCAACTTTCACGATTATTGCGCCTATGAGTTTTGCGCCCTTCACTTTCCATAGCACATATTCTTTTTGTTTTTCAATAGCTTATAGATATCCGAAAAAAGTGGCACGGTTCCTGAAAAGACAATATCAAGATTAACCAGAACTGACATCACCATGAAATACACAGGTATCAAATACAGAAGCACAGCAACCTGGCCAACCATGGCCCTGCTGACCCTGGTGATTATTGGCTTTGGCATTTTCGCCGAGCTACGTACAGGCGCTGATTCACGTGAAACGCGTGCTCAAGACCTGATGGTGCTATCACCGTCCCAGACTAAATAGCTAACACGAACGAACGGAGTATCACTATGAGTGTATTTACCAGATTTGGAGACATCATCAACGCCAATGTCAACGCACTGCTTGAGCAGGCAGAAGATCCGGCGAAGATGGTACGTATGATTACCCAGGAAATGGAAGAGACGCTGGTTGAAGTGCGTAGCGCATCAGCCCGAAACCTGGCAGACAGAAAGCAGGTCACGGCAAAATCCAACTGGCACATGACGGAGTCCGAAACCTGGGAGCAAAAAGCTGAGCTTGCGATCAATCGCGGACGAGATGACCTTGCAAAGGCCGCACTACGAGAGAAATCAAGGCACGACGAAGCAATCGCTGCCCTGGTTGGTGAAGCGGCTGCGCTGGACACCGCAATCGATCGGCTGAAGCAGGATACGCTTGCGCTCGAAGAAAAATTGAAAGCCGCCAGGATTCGTCAGAAGACGCTGGTCATGCGCGGCAACACTGCGAAGCAGCGGATAAAGATCAAGCGCCAGATACACGACGTTAGTCACGATGCTGCTTTTGAGCGTTTCGAAGCGTACGAGCGCAAGCTCGATGAAATGGAAGGTGAAATCGAGTCTTACGATCTCGCCAGCCGTTCTTTGTCAACGGAAATAGACGATCTCGCTGTAAACGAAAAGATGGATGCTGAACTCGCGGCGCTTAAATCCCGCGTCCAACAGCAATCGAACAATGTGGTATAGACAAGGAAAACGCCATGAGACGCCGACGCTACTATGATGAATATGAAACCAGGGAACTCGCGCGGGATCCCCTTGACGGGAAAATTGGTGGCGTTTGCGCAGGTATCGCACGCTACCTTCGCGTGTCATCAATTTTCGTCAGGATCGCTGTGCTGGTGCTGCTGCTCTCAGCCCCGCACGTTGCGCTTACAGCCTACGCAATCCTTTACTTTGTGCTGGATGAGCGTGTCTAGCGCTGCGATTCGAGGCAGGCTAAGCTCTTTACCTTCAGTTAACCGTACCTGCGCAGGTACCAGTTTCAAGGCCCACACCAAGGGCTCTTAAGGGGAACAAACATGCATGTTTTTGAAATGGTTGTTTGGATAGTGGTCGTCGGTTGCGTCACGGGTGTGATCAGCGACTACCTGAAGACCAAGCGGAAATTGGGCAGCACCAGCAATGAGGACCTGGATGAAGCCATGGACCGAATTGAAGAACTCGAAGAACGGATTCGCGTGCTGGAGCGCGTGGTCACTGACGACAAATATCATCTTGCGCGGGAGATTGATGGACTGAAGGACGCCTAGCGTCCATCAGTCCAGCTCTACAGGTGTTGTGTCAAACCGCCATCCAGGGGAAACACCTGACCCGTCACGAAACCGGCGCCGCTACCCGACAGCCATAGCGCCATTGGACCCACATCGTCAGCGGTCCCCGGCCGCTTCAACATAGCAAATCGTACCGCCCGTGCAGCCTCCTCATCATCCGGGGCAATCCGGTCAGTCATCCAGTCCATCCAGCCCAACTCGATACCATTGATGCTGATCTGATGAGGCGCAAGTTCCTGGGACAGTGCCCGAATCAGGTTAAAGACCGCGCCGTGCGCTGCACTGTAGGCACTGGTATTCGGCAGTCCACGTTCCCCCAACACACTGGTCACCAGAGTGATGTGTCCCGCCCGGGCTTTTAGCATCAGGGGAAGCACTCCCTGCACAGCAAAATACTGCGCAGCAAAGTTCGCCATCATCACATCAGTCAGATCGTCAGCCGTGATATCCAGAACGGGTCTCGCAAGAAAGGCATCTGGCGCGGCTGCCAGAATATCCACGCCACCAAGCGCGGTTGCAGCCTCGGTAACCGCGGCCTTCACCTCAGCCGCTGGTCGCTGGTTGATTCGAACGACCTTCGCGCCTGCTTCTTCATAAATATCGGCAATCGCCCGGCCCGCGGGTTGGTCTGCGGCATAGACAAGTGCCCTGCGCGCATTCAGGTCAAAGTGTTCTGAGTTCATAGCCCACTCCCGGGTTCAAAGTGAGGTACAAAGTCAACGGGGCCAAGGCCACCCGCCAGACCACCACCATCAATAATAAAAGACTGTCCTGTCACATAAGCCGAGGCGTCTGAGGACAGGTAGACGGCAAGCGGGCCGAGCTCCCACCATTCACCCAGGCGCCTGACCGGAATGCGCTTGCCCCGGCTATGGCGAATCTCTTCTTCCTGGGGTGTCTCGGCTTCACCCTGAGCAACAAATCCAGGCACAATGGTGTTCACCCGAATATTGTAGGGAGCAAGCATTGTGGCGGTACTTTTCATCATGGATATCTGGCCACCTTTTGCCGTTGGATAGGCAAAAGAACGATTTCCCCGCAATGCAGTGCCGGAGGCCGTGTGGATTATGACGCCACCTTCACCTCTCGCTACCATGTGCTTTGCTGCTGCACGAGAACAGTAAAAATTACTCTTCAGGTTAGTGGCAAGCACAGCTTCGAATGCCTCGTCAGGATACTCCCAAAACTCCCAATTGCCCCTGACTCCGCCGCCCCCTGCATTGGCAATCATCACGTCCAGTTTGCCGTAGGTTTCGATGCAAAAATCAACCAGCGCGTCGACCTGGGCGGAATCTGTTACATCGCACACTTTACCTGATGCCACGCCACCAGCCGCCGTGATTTCAGCCACAGTGGTATCAATCTGCTCGCGCGTTCGCGCACTGCACACCACACTGGCTCCTGACCACGCCAGCGCTTTCGCCATGGCTTTACCGAGCCCTCTTCCCGAGCCCGTGACCACAATGGCGCGCGAATCCAGCTTGAACTTTTCAAGCATGCTTTTTCCCCCA
Source organism: uncultured Pseudomonadales bacterium (assembly GCA_964351065.1). Lineage (GTDB taxonomy): Bacteria > Pseudomonadota > Gammaproteobacteria > Pseudomonadales > Azotimanducaceae > JANQJA01. The sequence goes on along the minus strand of CAYGNA010000011.1, from coordinate 24,228 downwards.
ATCGAAAACTCCGTCAGTCTACAAAGCGGCGCTGGCTCTAACAAGCGCCATGCTAATATGGCGTATGCCTGATGAAAAATTCAAACCGCGCATTGGCGTCGATCTGGGCGGCACGAAAATCGAAGCCATTGTGCTCGATGGCTTCGGTGAAATACTCGCCCGCGAACGAATGCCGTCACCACAGGATAACTACGACGCGACTGTGAGTGCTGTCTCCGAACTGGTCAGACGCGTTTGTGCCGGGTTGGGGCTGGATCCTGATTTGCCCATTGGTATAGGTACGCCTGGCGCTGTTTCGCTCAAAACTGGCATGATGAAAAATTGCAATAGCACCGTTCTTAACGGTAAACCACTATCGGATGACCTCGCTGCGCACCATGGGGCACCTGTCAGAATAGCAAACGACGCTAACTGTTTTACCCTGTCAGAAGCCAGCGATGGCGCGGGTCAAAGTGAATCCCTGACATTTGGGGTCATTCTGGGCACCGGCGTCGGCGGTGGCATCTGTTTCAACGGAAGTCTGCTTACCGGCATCAACGCAATCTGCGGTGAGTGGGGGCACAACACACTACCGCTAGCGGCGCTGCAGCCAGATGCCAATGACCAGATTCTGTCAGCGCCTGACAGACGCTGCTACTGTGGCCGAACGAACTGCGTCGAAACCTGGTTGTCAGGTCCCGCTTTTGAGCGCAGTTGGGCAGCCAAAGGCCAGCCTTCACTAACGTCCAGGGAGATTGTCGAACTGGTCGATGCAGGCGACCATCATGCGACGGCAGCGCTCAATCAGTACTGCAACCTGCTGGCCCTCGGCCTGTCGACCGTCATTAATATTCTCGACCCTGCTGTCATCGTACTCGGTGGCGGCATGTCTAACGTCGACGCCCTCTACAGACGTGTGCACTACTTTCTACCCAGGTACGTGTTTTCAGATCAGGTAACCACCAGCATCAGACGGGCCAGGCACGGTGATTCAAGCGGCGTACGCGGCGCTGCCTGGCTTTGGTCAATTGAAGAAATATACGGCTAAGCCGGCTCAACTGGTGAGCAATTCGACCGCAAAAAGTTAAGTATCCAGTGCGCAATGATTGTCTCGTCTGTTGGTAGTGCCAACGAATCAACACCGCTGTGGAACTTGTCTGGCCCAAGAATTTCTTCCCGAAAAGACATCAGCGCCTTCGAGTAAGGTTTACAGAACTCGGGATGTCCCTGGAAGGTCAGGATATGACCACCAATCCGGTACATACCGTAAGGGCAGTCCTCGCTGCCAGCAAGCAGCACGGAATCAGCGGGAAGCTCTGTGACCTGGTCCTTGTGACTGGAGATCAGGTTAAACGCCGGCAGCGGCGGGTCCATAAATGCTTCAGCGCTAATCACCTGATTTTGATGAACACCAACACACCATCCCACTTTTGCTGCCCGGGTTTTACCGCCGAGCGCCTCCGCAACCATCTGGTGGCCAAAACAGATACCAATCAGTGGAATCTTTTGATCGTGCAGCAGCACAACAAAACGCCGCAGAGTCTCAATCCATGGCTCAGCGTCATAGACACTCTTGCGACTGCCCGTGATGAGGTAGGCGTCACACTCGGCAAGCTCAAGGGGGTACTCGCCATGCTCAACGTCGTAAGTGCGGAAAACAAGCGTTGGATCAGCCAACCTGAGCACAGTCTGGATCATGTGCGGGTAGTCACCAAAATCCGCCTGAAACTGCGGCAGTACAGAATCTGCCTGCAAAATGCCGATTCGCATCTTCACGTCAGATGATTTCGAAATATCGTTTTAGCTGCCAGTCGTTGACATGGCGCTCATACTCGCGCACTTCCCACTCCCGGCTGGCAATGTAGTGATCAATGAACACATCACCAAAAACTTTCCGTGCAGCGGCACTCGAGGCCAGGTCTCGTGTTGCGTCCCGCAGGTTACCCGGCAACTGCAATGCGGCTGGCAGCGCTTCCTGGATATCGTAGGCATTACCAACAACAGGTTGTGACAAGGTCAGTTTTTCCTGAATGCCCAGCAACCCTGCAGCCAGCGTCGCCGCAGCAACAAGGTATGGGTTGGCATCCGCTGAACCGACACGAAACTCAACCCGCTGCGACTTGCCAGAGCCCGAAATGACCCGCAGCGCCGTGGTACGATTTTCAAGCCCCCAGGTTGCTGCCGTAGGCGCCCAGGCCCCCTTGACCAGGCGGGTATAGCTGTTGATGGTGGGTGAAGTGATGGCCAGGAATGCTCGCAGATACTTCTGCATACCCGCCACATACTGACGCTGTATTTCACTCATGCCGTTTGGTGCGGTCCCGTCAAAGAAGACACTCTTCCCCGACTCGAGATCCACCAGGGATTGATGGCAATGACCACTCTGACCCGGATAATCCATGGACCACTTGGCCATAAACGTCGCCACCATGTCCTGTCGCTGGAAAAAGGACTTGGTAAATGTCTTGAACAATGCGGCCTTGTCAGCTGCGGCCAGCGCCTCGTCCACCGCAATCGCTGCTTCCCACACGCCAGGGCCAGTTTCACAATGCAGCCCCTCAAGCGCAAAATCATGTTCAATGCAGAAATCCATCAACGCGTTGAACAGGTCCGAATGTGTATTGGTACGCAGAACCGAGTAACCAAAATTCCCGGGGGACAGCGGCATCAGATTCTGATAATTCTTGTCCCGGATTGATTGTGGTGTCTCATTAAAGACAAAAAACTCATACTCGAATGCCATGTGCGCCGCGAAGCCCATGTCACGCGCCATTTCCAAAACAGCCTTGAGGCGTGAGCGGGGGCAGATGGGATGCAGGCTGGTACGGTCTGCATCAACGAACTCGCCAATGAAATACGGAATACCGCCTTCATCTGCAAGCCTTCGTTCGGTCGTCAGATCAAGGCGATACAGGGCATCAGGAAACGCTGTGTGCCAGCCCGTGAAGCTCGCGTTGTCGTAGAGCTGATCGTCAACATCCCAGCCCAGCACACAATCGCAGAAGCCGGAAGTGCCACCTGCGATTGAGACGAACTTGTCCATGCTGATATATTTGCCACGCAGCACACCGTCAATATCGGTAACGCCAAGTTTGACCCGGGGTATCCCCTCGTCACGATAGCGTCCTATCATTTCATCAGCGGTTTCCGTCACGTTGTCCTGTCTCCTGTGTGCCTGGGCACCCGGATGTTCTCAACCATCATCTGGACCTCTGCTGGCGGCGGTGGCGTAAATCTCATGACCGTCAGCGACACAACAAAATTCAGGATCATACCCAGGGTGCCTATACCCTCGGGGGAAATACCAAACCACCAGTGTGCCGCGCTGTTAGCGCCAGGGTTAACAAACTTAAAATACACAATGTAGGCAAAGGTAAACCCAAGCCCCGTCACCATACCGGCAATCGCTGCTTCCTTGTTCATTCGATGCAGAAAGATACCCAGCAGTATGACCGGGAAAAAGCTAGCCGCCGCGAGCCCAAACGCAAACGCCACCACCTCTGCAACAAACCCCGGTGGGTAAACGCCAAACAACCCTGCGATACCAATCGCGACACCCGCGGCAATCCTGGCAAACAACAGCTCCTGGCGGTCATTGATTTGCGGCATGAATGTCTTCTTCAGCAGATCATGGGAGACTGCCGTGGAGATCACGAGCAGCAGCCCAGCTGCGGTCGACAGTGCCGCTGCCAAACCGCCTGCAGCCACCAGGGCAACAACCCAGTTCGGCAGGCCCGCGATTTCAGGATGCGCCAGCACAATAATGTCCCGATCGATATACAGTTCGTTTTCACCTGCACCGGGCGCATTCGCCAGTAGACGTTGTCCATGCTCACCACGACCCAGCAGGAAGTCAGGTGTCGCTGGCGAGAGTGCTGCCCCCCCCCGATACTGTATGCGCCCATCACCATTTTTATCCAGCCAGGCGATGAGACCCGAGTCTTCCCACTTGCCAAGCCATTCGGGTGCTGCAGCATACTCCAGTTCATTAACGTTGTTTATGAGGTTAATCCGGGCGAAAGCAGCCACTGCCGGTGCTGTGGTATACAGCAGTGCAATGAAGATCAACGCGTAACCCGCCGAGATACGTGCATCACGGACCTTTGGCACGGTAAAAAAACGGACGATAACGTGTGGTAGTCCGGCAGTGCCGGCCATCAGTGCTGCCGTAATAAAAAACATGTCGATGGTTGATTTACTGCCGTCAGTAAAGGCGGTCATGCCAAGTTCTGTTGTCAGACCGTCCAGCCGATCGAGCAGATACTGGCCTGAACCATCTGCCATTTCGCTACCCAGGCCGAGCATCGGCAACGGGTTGCCAGTCAGCATCAGGGAAATGAAGATGGCGGGCACGAGGTAGGCAAAAATCAGCACACAGTACTGGGCCACCTGAGTGTAGGTAATCCCTTTCATACCGCCCAGTACCGCGTACATAAAGACGATACCCATGCCAATGACAACACCGGTATTGATATCCACTTCCAGGAATCGTGAGAAGACCACGCCCACGCCACGCATCTGCCCGGCAACATAGGTAAACGAAATAAAGATTACACACACCACAGCCACCAGGCGTGCGGTCTGTGAGTAATATCGGTCACCGACAAAATCAGGCACGGTAAATTTGGAGAATTTGCGGAGGTAAGGCGCGAGCAAAAGGGCCAGTAGCACGTAACCACCTGTCCAACCCATCAGGTATCTGGCTCCGTCAGCACCTTCAAAGGCAATTATGCCAGCCATCGAGAGAAAGGACGCGGCAGACATCCAGTCGGCCGCTGTGGCCGCACCGTTTGCAAGTGGGCTGACGTGACCGCCAGCTACATAAAACTCATTGGTAGACGCTGAGCGACTCCAGATCGCAATCCCGATATAGAGCGCAAATGTTACCCCTACAAAAATGTATGTCAGCAGTTGTGCAGTCAAAACGGTTCGCCTCTACTCGTCCTCATCAACGCCAAATTGTTTGTCGAGGCGGTTCATGCGCCAGACATAGACAAAAATCAGGACCACAAAAAAGTAGATGGATCCCTGTTGGGAAAACCAGAATCCAAGTTTGTAGCCGAACAGGCGAAACTGATCCAGATAGTCGACAATGAGGATGCCGCACACAAACGAAACAAAAAACCATACCGCGAGCAGTGACAGCATCAGTCGGATGTTGGCGCGCCAATAGGCGCTATTGTCATCTTGCGGCATTGTTTCCTGCTCTTGCTGGCAGATTCAAAGATACCCTGTTGACGCGGTCATGCCTAGCGGGTTACTGATCATAAAGCGCCACAGACCCCATGCAGAGATGCCAGGAGATAGCGCTATATGGTGAAAGATATACACAATATCTGTGGATAACTCTGGGGGTAACCTTTCACCGTTGGCCAAAGTGCCCGTAAAACTGCATTAAGTACATTTGGTCATTTTTTGACCAGTTAGCTATTTATTCAATTTTTTCAATCACTTAAGATTGTCAATTAAAAGAATTTTTATGAAGTTAACGTAAAGAGTACAATTCTCCTGTTCGGGTCAGGTTGTGAATAAAATTTTAGGCCTGGGTTAGTATCCACCAACGCCAGAGACCCTGCCGGGTCATTTCAGGTGCTGCAAACTACCTTCCTGGAGCGGGACTTCCACCAGGTTTTGTGGCAACGACTTACTGACTTTTGCACCAAGCTCGCGCATACCTTCAGCGCGGGAAATCAGGTTTCCTTTGCCGGACACCAATTTGTTATGGGCCTTGTCATACGAATTTTGGACCGAAACAAGGCGCGAACCGATTTCTTCAAGATCAGCAACAAAGTTCACAAACTTGTCGAATAGTGCACCCGCCCGCTGGGCAATCTCCTGTGCGTTGCGGTTCTGATGATCAAACCGCCAGACGTTATGGATCATTCTGAGTGTCGCAAGCAGAGTGGAAGGTGAAACGATCATGATGTTCCTGTCGAAAGCGTCAGAAAACAGTTCTACATCACCCTGAACTGCGGTCGCAAACGCGGCTTCAACAGGAATGAACATCATGACAAAGTCGAGGGTCTGCAGTTCTTGCAGCGTCTGGTAGTCCTTATCAGCAAGTTGCCTGACATGGTTTCGGATTGACAGCACATGCGCCTTCAGCGCCTCAGCGCGCGTTACCTCGTCCTGGGCCGAACAGAATCGCTCGTAAGCCACCAGCGATACCTTTGAATCGACGATAACGTCTTTACCTTCAGGCAGGTGTATCAGCACATCCGGCTGGAGCCGTCGGCCATCGTCATTCTTGAGGCTAATCTGTGTTTCATATTCCCGACCTTTCTCCAATCCGGATCGCTCCAGCACGCGCTCCAGAATCACCTCTCCCCAGGTACCCTGTGTTTTGTTCTCACCTTTAAGGGCGTTCGTCAGATTGACCGCGTCCTTACTGATTCGGGCATTCAGATCCTGTAGGCCCCTCACTTCGCGTATCAGGGAGAAACGCTCTTTGCTTTCTGCGCTGTAGGTTTCCTCGACGCGCTTCTCAAAGTCCCCGATCTTTTCACGAAGTGGCTTCAGCAAGCCATCCAGTTGGGTCTGGCTTTGCTCGCGGAAGGTTTTTTGTTTCGAATCAAAAATCTCATTGGCCAGGTTCTTGAATTCGACATTCAGGCTTTCCCTGGCTCGTTCCAGGAGTTCGATCTTCTCCTGGTTCTGCTTCTGTTGTTCAGTCAGCGTGGTTTCCAACCGGGAAATTCGTACCTGGTACGAAGCGTTGTCAGCGCGCAACTGATCCGCCAGTTGATTGGCCTCGTGTAACCGAAGTTCAAGTGTATCAATCTGCGCGGCCTGCCCCTGCCTCTCGGCACCCAGTGCAGCCTCAATTGCACCCAGTCGCTGAATTTCGGCATTGCTGCCCAGCAAACGAGCTTCAAGCGAGTGCACCTGCTCCCCGAGCCTGTTGAGTTCACGAGTGCGGACATCGAGGTCAGCTGCGGTCAGTGCCCGTTCACCTTCCCACTGGCGCAGATATCTCTCGCGTACCGTGCGAAGTCGAATCAGAAAAATGAGGGAGGCGGCAAGCAGTCCTGACAGACAGCCAGCGCCGGCAACAACAAGCAGTTCCTGATCCATCAAAGTCTACCGTTCAAGATCTGACCCCTTCGATGCTATCAGCTCACTGTGGATTTATACAGCACCAACTGGCGGACAAAAAAAACCCGGCGTCAGGGCCGGGTTCTTTTTACTTTGCTCGAACTGCTTAGGTTGATCTATTTCACTCGACCTATTTCACTCGATCT
>CAYGNA010000011.1:14520-16908 GCA_964351065.1 uncultured Pseudomonadales bacterium | reverse complement strand
CTTAGCGAACTGCAAGTTTCACAATTGCTTCTTCAACCTTTTTGTCGAGCCACTTGTCGAAGTCGATGCTGGTCATCGGCATGGATAGAATGTCTTCAATATCCAGGATATCCGCCGCACCCTCGGTGCCGTAACGAATCTCGGCACCAACACTATCCGTTGGATAGAGGCGGTCACTGATACCCTCAAACATGAAGTTGTACTCGAAGCCCATACCACCGTCCAGCAGGCGAAGTTCGCCGGCGAGAGGCGCAGCTACCAGCCTGTAGTTACCCCCGCCTATCGCCTGGCCGTTCTGGATCACAAATCCAGGTACAGCCTGGTCAATCAGCGTAAATCCGTTAATCACGCCATTGATGTGAGCAGAAACGTAGCCAGCTGCACCTGTCGGCGCCAGACTGAGATCACCACCAACCGCAACTTCAAGCGGATCGGCAATGGTGCCAACAACGCCGCCACCGCCAAGCGCTGTGCCCATCACCGAGGTGATGTTAACAGCGCCGCCATTACCATCCAGCACACTACCATCCGCAAAGATCGACAGCGTACCAGTCAGTTGGGCATGCCCAAGAACGGCATTGCCTGACAGGACATTGATGTCGGCATTGCCATCGACAAAGAGCTCGCCAAAAGTCAGCGTGTTTACGTTGGTGAGGTTCAGATCCCCGCTTACAACCGAGTCCTGCAACACCAGTTCAAACAGGTTGCTGATGGTCGTATCGCCCGTCGTCAATGCCAGCGAGCCAACCCGTGTCTCCAGGCCCTCAACACTGGCACCACCACTAATTTCCAAAGACGCAGCCCGGATATTCTCAGCTGCACCATTGGTATCAGTAACACTGCCTGAGGCATTCAACACTACGGTGTTGTCCGCGACCAGGTTACCGATCGCAATATCCGGCGCCGTAATGTCAGCAGTACCCGCCTCAACCAGTTCAAGCGTCAGCGCACCGTCATTATTCAGCGTCAGCAGGCCGGAAGTCGCCGCCTGGGTAACAGTTAGCGCACCTGTGTTGCTGACAGTGACAATTGACGAGGCCAGGACACGCAGCGAAGAGACCGATGTTTCAAGGCCGTTCACTGCCCCTGCAACCAGATCCAGCCTGGATGCGGTCACGTTCAGGGCATCTCCATTACCGTCCAGTATCTGACCGGCGCTGGAGAGCAGGAACACATCCTGGCCCGCCGCGGTAATGTTGCCCAGCGTAATTGAATCGGTACTGGTCAATCGCAGATTACCGGTTACGGTTGAATCACTAACGTTAAGACTACCGGTGTTGGAGATAGACGTTGCTGCCGTATCAAGATCGAGCCCGGTGACCGCGGTGTCCAGACCAATTACCGCGTTACCGCCGGTGATGGTGAGCGTTGTGCCCGTGATGCTCGGTGTACCGGAGGTATTGGTATCAATCAGATCTTCGCTCAACGCCAGGGTGACGGCATCGCTACCACGCAGGCCACTCACAGTCAGTGCACCGTCCACAACAGCAACAATTGCTCCCGTTGCCTGAACGTCATCTGTAGTCAATGCCCCATTGGTATCAATCGAGAGAGAACCCGTCACATCAACAGTCGCAAGCGCCATATCACCCTCGGACGTCAGTGAGGTACTTCCGCCTGCGGTAAGGCCTGTTACGCCCAGGGTACCACCACTGGTGACGCTCGTTGCACCTCCCGTCAGGGTGTTAAGTACCGTGTTGCCTGAGGCAGAAACGATCAACGATGCACCGGCACCCGTCACCACATTGGTTGCGGTAAGCGCGCCAGCATCAGCTGTCAGGTTAACAGCGCCAGTTGTGGCAACATCGGTTACCGTCATATCACCACTTGCACCCGTCAGGGTCACCCGGCCATTTGCATCGAGATTTATCGCAACCAGCGTGGTTGCGGCCGTTACAACAATGTCCGTTGCCGCAGTGACACTTGCTGCGTCACTTGCATCAAATGCACCGCCCGAGGTTGCCGTTACTGCACCGGTGGATGTGATTGCACCAACAGTCATGTCACCGGCAGACATAAGGCCAAGGCTTCCCGTCGTCAGCGCGCCACCCGTCGTGACCAGCGTACCACCGCTCATGATCGTGGTTGCACCAGACGTTAAGGTCGAGAGCACCATCGCGCCATCTGAATCCAGCGTGGTTTCACCTGCGGTAATGCCAGTAAGAGTCGCGCCCGCACCTGACAGGATCGTCAGGGCGTTTGTGCCCGCATTCAGCGTCGTCGCTGTCAATTGGCCCACCGACGTTAGCCTGGAAGCGCCACCGGCCGTCAGCGAGGTCACATCCAGAGTACCCCCGCTGGTAACCGTGGTTGCACCAGAGGATACGGTTGACAGCACCATCGCGCCATCTGAATCCAGCGTGGTTTCACCTGCGGTAATGCCAGTAA
>CAYGNA010000011.1:12531-14420 GCA_964351065.1 uncultured Pseudomonadales bacterium | reverse complement strand
AGCACCATCGCGCCATCTGAATCCAGCGTGGTTTCACCTGCGGTAATGCCAGTAAGAGTCGCGCCCGCACCTGACAGGATCGTCAGGGCGTTTGTGCCCGCATTCAGCGTCGTCGCTGTCAATTGGCCCACCGACGTTAGCCTGGAAGCGCCACCGGCCGTCAGCGAGGTCACATCCAGTGTGCCACCGCTGGTGACGGTGGTCGCGCCACCGGTCACCGTTGCCAGTGTCGTTGCACCAGAAGCACTGACATCGATGGTAGCACCTCCCCCAGTTGTCACGTTTGACGCTGACAGGGTGCCAGACAAAGCCGTCAGATCTACGGCACCTGTCGTTGTGATACCAGCTACTGAAACCGCACCGTTATTACCCGTCAACGTGACAAGCCCATTACCCGTCAGCGTAGACGCACTCAGGCTGGTCGCTGCAGTTGCCGTGATGTTTGTTGCTGCAGTCAGGCCGGCTGCGTCAGTTGCAGTGAACGATCCACCCGCACTGGCCGCAATACCTGCAGTAGTTGCAGTAACGCCACCGAGAGTCATGTTGCCAGCTGATGTCAGCACCACAGATGCTGTTGAGAGTGCACCGCCTGAGGTATCAAGAATACCGCCACTGGTTACAGTGGTTGCACCGCCAGTCACACCCGACAGTGTTGTGTCACCACCACCCGTTACAGAAATCGCTGATGCGGCACCTGTTACGACACTTGTCGCCGACAGCGTACCCGTCGAGGCAAGCGTAACGGCACCAGTTGTTGTAAGGCCGGCCAGGGACAGATTGCCGCCAGTGGTTACGATGGAAGCTGCACCCGCACCTGTTGCTGGTACAACCGAAAGGTCACCAGCTGCAGTAACGTCAATGACACCCGCAGAGGACAGCGTCTGGACATCAAGTCCGTCTGTTTCACTTACCCAGATACCGCCAGTTGTGGAGGTCGCGTTGAGGGTGACTACCGTGGTATTCAGCGCGGCACTGCCAGAACCAATGTTGCCCGTGGCTGAAGCTGTCAAGATGTTACCAACAACGCTTCCGCCAATCGTTGTCGCCGAAGTGAGCGTAACGTCACCTGTGCCGGCATCAACGCCATCAAGATCAAGGCTACCCACCGCACTGGTGGCTGTAACATTCCCACCACCACTGGTGACACTGTTGGCTGACATGTTGCCGGTGGCCGCGGTCAGCGTGATGTTACCGGCATTGCTGCTAACGGTGCCGAGTGTCAGGTTGCCAGAGGTATTGGCAAGATCAATCGCGCCACCGGCACTGGTTGAACTGGCGTTCACCTGGTCGGTCGCATCCACATCGGTATCTATACCACCACCGGTTGCGGACAAGGAGACCGGACCGGCAACGATGTTAACCGTTGCACCATTTGTATCAGAGATAGCACCACCTGACGTCAGGCTCACCGGACCGGTGCCTGCACCCACAGAACCCAGCGCCATATTGCCGGTCGATCTGAGCGTGATAGCGCCGTTCTGGGCAACTGCTGCTGCATCCTGAACGACTGCACTCAGGCTGGTTGCTGCTTCAACGTCAGAATTGATGGCGCCGTCTGCATTGAGCGTGACAACACTACCCGTAATGTTAGTCGTACCTGCGCCATTGGAATCACTGATGCCACCATTTTCGGCGACCAGCGTAACGTTGCCAGTACCAGCGTCTGCTGTGGCAAGGCTGATACCACCAAACTGTGCATTGATGTTGATATCACCATTTGCCGCGCTGCTGGTTGCCGTGAGCACGCCCGAGGCTGTCAGGTCGGTATCAATACCACCTGCACCACCAGTGAGCGTCACATCGTTACCCACAATGTTGATCGAGCCCGCATTGGCATCGGTGATGGCACCACCACGTGCAGTGACAACAACGTCCGCAGCAGACACAAG
>CAYGNA010000011.1:0-12431 GCA_964351065.1 uncultured Pseudomonadales bacterium | reverse complement strand
GCTGCACCCGTCACGCTGTTCGACTGAACCGTACCGCCGTTGATGATGTAAACACCATCGACATCAGCATCGCCACCCGAGATCAGGTCAACCGCACCACCGGCACTAACCTGCGATTCAATAAACAGCGGGCTGTTGGCAGTAATCGAGATATTACCGGTACCCGTGGTCTTGACGTTCTTATCGATTGTCAGGGACCCGTTATTCACAATGGTGATGTTACCGATACCTGCCGTTATTATTTCTTCAAGCAGACGTGTCGTCGGATTACCGTTGTTGTCGGTAAATCTTGAGTTCACCGGCGTATCGTTGGTGATATCAATATCTTTATCAACACCACCCACACCTTCCAACAGGTCGGTACCCGTAAACAGGGTGATACTGCCGTTGGGCGCAGATGCCTCAACCTCGTAAGCCACCAGGCGACCGGCCGCCGAAGGGTCCGTGTGTGTAATGTTGCCAGAAGCCTGCAGCTTGAGCAGACGCTGTTGTGTAGTATCCAATGGATCACGATTCAGGGCGATACCCGTGTTAATCGTAATGTCCCTGGCGTCACCGCCGGTAAACAGCATCAGATCGTTGTTGGGTCCGGTCAGGTCAATTGCCGTGTTGACAGTAATTGCGCCATCAAGCGCGCCAATAAAGATCTGATCCTGCGTCCCCGCGCTCATACCCGTGCCGGCAAGCCCGGACAGGAATGTCTCGGGATCAAAGTTCGCCGAATCGACTGCCATCAGCATCACGTTACCCGTGGCAGATGTCGCAGAAATACCGCTCAAACCTACCGTTGTGATTTCAAGTGCCGCTGACTTGTTACCTTCAACCGTCAGCTTGGCTGCACTACCAATATCACCGTTGGCTGTCAGCGTGATGGTATCGCCGGTAATGACGCTTGAGTCGCGAGCATCATCCCGAATCGAACCCGCAAACGTCTGAACAGTCACGTTACCATCAGCACCCGCATCAACGTTGGCCAGGGTAATATCCTGCCCACCTGCGGCTGTACCGGCAGTCAGCGAAACATTCTCGCCTGCCGTGCCGCCCGTTTCGATAGTTGCATCGATGCCCATTGTGATGGCACCAGTCCCGTTATCATCAGAATCCGCACCGTAAGTGACAGAACCACCAGAGGTAGTTACTGCGATCCCTGCGTCCTGGATAATGTTTCCTGCGGCAGTGGCCGAGATGTTGGCAGTTGCCGTGATATCACGAACCATTTGCATGTCGCCGCCAGTAGACAGTGTCACGTTGGCACCAGTAATGCCGCTGACGCCGTCCACGGTATCAACCTCAAACCCGTCAACTTCATTGGTGAATGTCACGTCAAAGCCAGGTGCAGCAATGGCGAGGTTATCGATGTTGGAATCCGTATCTGTGATGTTGACCGTGCCGCCAGCGGTAATTGCCAGGTCATTGGCAACAATACCGCCCGCTGTACCCGTCACCGTACTGTTGTTGGTGAGGTGGGTCGTGGCTACATTCAGGATCGAGACGTCCGAGGACACCGTTATCGCCCCGGCTGTTGGCGAACCAATCAGCAGGCGCGGTGCAGTAATGAGCGTCAGTTCTGCACTGGACAGATCCAGGGAGTTTGCGGTTACGTCAGTCACAGCACCCAGGTCAATAGCATCGGTGGTTGTCACCTGCGCCAGCGTTACCGTACCACTACCAGCGTTAACCGCAGCACCAATCGCCATATCGTCCGCTGTCAGGGTGATATTCGCGCCAGTTGCCGTCGGTTGGTTACTCTGAACTGAACCACTCAATGTGAGTAGCTGGGCTGCCGCTGTCGTGCTGAGGACAATTGCGCCGCCATCCGTTGCAACACCCGCCGCTGCGACTGTCATACCCTGGGTCGCTTCCACCGCGGTAAATGTACCGGTTGCAAAATTGTTGGACCCCGAAATCGTGAGGGGCACAGCAGGACCCGCCAGGTCACTGTTGTAAGCGATATTACCGCCGTTGCGGTTTGTCAGGCTCACGGTGGGCACCACATTGTTCTGCGTCAGCGTGATCCCGTTGGTCGCCGTTGCCGTCAGGGTATCTGCCGTAATGACTGCTGTCTGGGTAATGTTGGACATGCTGTTGACATTACCTGCCGTCAGCACAACGTCACCGGCATTAACGGTGTTGTTGATGGCCAGTGTCTCCATGACACCAGTATCGTCATCACTATCCACGGCTACAGTCAGGTCACCGTTTCCGCCATTGGTCAGGTTGATCGCACCACCAAGTGTTGCCCCGCCCGTGGAAGAAATCGTCACACCTTCACCAGCCGTGTTGTTGATGACAGCCACGGTCACGTCGTTGTCGGCAACCGAGGTCTGCAGTACTGCAGTGCCGGCCGCACCTGCATCCAGTGTAATGCCGCCGTCAATCGACAGATCTCCACCCTGGGCATCAATCGTCACGTTGGTTACGCGTACATCTGCAGAATTCGAAATCGTGACGCTGCCACCCGTTGAGGTGATACCCGCATTGACATCAATCGTGTCGTCTGCGTCGCCAGTTGCCAGGCTAATTGCACCGGTTGCGCTAATAGCACCATTAACGGCAAGCGTGGTCACACCATCACTGTCTGAGTCGCCAGTGACACTGACGACACCTGCGCCGCCAACGTCCAGCGTGATGCCCTCAAGCGTGACATTACCTTCGCCGTTGACTGTGAGATTCACAGCGGCGGTGTCAGTGACTGGTGCTAGAGAGATATCGCCATCACCGGTTGCCGTCACAATGTTTGTACCGGCACCATCCAGTGTGATTTCGCCAATGTTATCCGCGGCGGCAAGGGAAATACCGCCGGTGGTTGCCGTCAGGTCAACGTTAGCGGCGAGTGAAACCGTTTCGGTTCCACTTGCTGCCGTACCCGTTACCGAAATGGTATTGGCCGTGATGTCACCGTTTGCATCCAGCAGGTTAGCGCCGTCTGCATCCGTGTCGAGGTTAATCACAAGAGCACCTGCGCCGCCAAAGTCGAGCACAACCCCAGCGAGAATGACGTCAGCCTCAGAGTTGATTGTCAGGTTGGCTGCTGCGGTATCAATAACCGGCGACAGGGTAACGTTGCCCGCTGTTGAAGTAACCACGTTAGTCGCCGCGCCAGACAGGGTGATGGTCGTAATATCACTCCAGATGTCAACACTGGCACCCTGCAGCAGTACCGCTGCTGCCGCCACATCTACATTGGCCGCATTGGTCATCAGCAGCGCACTGTCTGTGGTGATGTTCTGGTTAACATCAATGATGTCGTCGTTGTCCGTACCACCCGCCAGCGTGACCGCGCCATCAGCATCCACCACACCGTTTAAGGTCAGGGTTGCTGCTGGACTGTTGTCATCGTCATCGGCTGTTACCGTCACCGCACCGTTGGTCGAACCCGCATCGTCCAGCGTGATCGCCGCCAGCGTTACATTGCCCGTGGCACTAACCACCAGGCTCGCATCTGCCGTATCAGCCACTGGCGCAAGGCCAACATCGCCTGCTGTCGCCGTGACTGTATTGGTACCCGCACCCGACAGGTTAATGCCTGCCGCATTGGTCGTACCGTCCGCCGTTACGCTGGCACCGGTCAGGTTGATGTTCGCCGCCAGGTCAATGCCCGCCGTGTTCGACAGCGTCAGCGCCGCGCCCGAGGTCACATTGCCGTTGATGTCCATCAGGTCATCAACCGTGGCGCCGCCCGAGAACGCGACCGCGCCATCTGCCATCACCATGCCATTGGTCGTCAGGGTCGCTGCAGGCGTGTCATCACCCGAGTCAGCCGTCACCGTCACCGTACCGTTGGTTGCACCCGCATCGTCCAGCACAACGCTGGCCAGCGTTACATTACCTTCTGAACTCACCACCAGCGACGCATCCGCCGAGTCAGTGACCGGCGCCAGGTTCGTATCACCCACCGTTGAGGTGATGGTGTTGGTACCCGTGCCCGACAGGTCTATACCCGCCAGTTGATTGGTTGTTGTATCTGCCGCAACACTCGTACCGGTCAGGTTCACACCCGCTGCCAGGTCAGCAGTACCGTTCTGCAACGTCAGCGCGCCACCCGAGGTGACATTGGCGTTGATATCCAACAGGTCATTGTTATCGGTACCACCCGACAGGGTCGCCGCACCACCGACCACAATCGCGCCGTTGGCTGCCAGCACTGCGCCTGCCGTGTTGTCATCGTCGTCTGCCGTCACCGACAGTACACCAGCACCATCGTCCAGCGTGATCGTGGCCAATGTTGCATTGGCTGCTGAACTCACCGTCAGGTTGGCAACCGCACTGTCCGTGACCGCACCCAGGGTGACATCACCCGTGGTGGAGGTAATCGTATTGGTGCCAACACCCGACAGGTTAATGGTCAGGTCAGTTACCGCAGATACGCTCGCACCCTGCAGGGCAATCGCTGCCGCAAGATCCGCCGCACCGTTGCTGATGGTTAATGCACCACCGGCGGTGATGTTCGCGTTGATATCAATTGCATCGTCATTGTCTATACCACCCGCCAGTGTCACTGCACCGTCTGCGGTAATAGCGCCAGCCGACAGCAAGGTCGCTGCAGCCGTGTTGTCATCGTCATCCGCGGTAATGGTCACCGCACCACCCGTGGCGCCGGCATCATCCAGCGTAATCACTGCGGTTGTCACATTACCCGTGGAACTGATCACCAGGTTCGCATCACCCGTGTCACCAATGGCCGTGACATCAACATCACCTGCCGTTGACGTAATCGTGTTGGTGCCAGTACCCGAGAGATTAATCAGCGCAACACCACCGGCCGCATTGGCCGTGACACTCGCGCCGGTCAGGTTAACGTTGCCGGCCAAGTCCAGCGTGGCCGCGTTGGTGGCCGTCAAGGCGCCGCCTGCTGTCACGTTCGCATTAACATCAATCAGATCGTCTGCCGCGGCACTGCCCGACAGGCTCACTGCGCCATCAACACCCACCACTCCGTTCAGGGTCAGGGTCGATACGCTGTTGTCATCACTGTCGGCTGACAGCGTCGCCGTGCTCGCCGCACCATCATCCAGCGTGATCGCATCCAGGGTCGTGTTACCGGTTGCCGTGACCACCAGGTTGGCATCTGCCGTATCGGTGATCGGCGCCAGGCTGACATCGCCGCCCGTGCCCGTAATCGTGTTGGTACCCGCGCCCGACAGGTTAATCACCGACAGCGCATTGGTTGCTGTATCTGCTGCAACACTCAAACCGGTCAGGTTGATACCCGCCGCCAGGTCTGCTGCCGCATTCTGCAATGTCAGCGCGCCGCCTGATGTCACGTTTGCATTAACATCAATCAGGTCGTCAACCGTGGTGCCGCCCGAGAGGGTGGTTGCACCGGTCACGTTGACCGCGCCATTAAGCGCAAGCGTTGCACCTACCGTGTCATCGTTGGCATCTGCCGTCACCGACAGCGCGCCCGCGCCACCAAAGTCCAGCGTCACCGTGGAGAGCGTGGCATTGGCTGCAGAGCTGACCAATAGGTTGGCTGCTGCTGAATCGGTCACCGCACCCAGCGTCACATCACCCGTGGTTGAGGTCACCGTATTGGTGCCTGCACCCGACAGGTCAATAGTGCCAATCTGGCTTGAGGCTGAGACGCTATCGCCCTGCAGTGCCACATTGGCCGCAAGGTCAACCGCCAGCGCGTTCTGGATCGTCAGCGCACCCGTGGTGGCCGTGACGTTCGCATTAATATCAATCGTGTCGTCAACACCGTCAGTACCACCACCCAGCGTGATCGTGCCCGCAGAGATCGCGGTTGATACTGTCAGTGTCTGGTTAGTGTCCGGGGTTGCTTCTGCATCCACCTGGCCAATCAGTGTACCTGTACCCAGGTCAATACCACCTGCCAGCGTGATGTCGCCATCAGACAGCAGCGTCAGGTTGCCGTTATCCGATACTGACACTGGTGCCAGCACCATCGTGTTGGCATCGCCGGTTGAGATAACCGTGACGGTTGTGCCCGCCGCACCGCTCAGCAGGATATTGGTCACACCCGTTTGCGCTTCAACACCCGCACCCGTGATGGTCACACCACCAGCAAGATCCAGTGTGGCCGCCGTATTAAGTGTCAGCGCTGCCGCTGAAGTGATATCTGCATTGACATCAATGATATCGTCTGTATCTGCACCGCCCAGGAATGTGGCCGCGCCGTTGACGTTGATAATGCCGTTGACTGCCAGGGTCGCGCCAACCGTGTTGTCATCGTCGTCTGTGGTGACGTTGAGAACACCGGCACCGCCGTCATCAAAGATGACACCAGCCAGGGTGGTATTGGCTTCAGAGCTGACGTTCAGGTTGGCTGCCGCCGTATCCACAACCGGGCCAAGATCAACATCACCGTTGGTTGAGGTAATGGCGTAGGTTGCTGCACCTGACAGGGTAATTGCCGTGATGTCCGTCGCAATACTGACGCTCGCACCCTGCAGCAGTACCGCTGCCGCTGCCACATCTACATTGGCCGCATTGGTCATCAGCAGCGCACTGTCTGTGGTGATGTTCTGGTTAACATCAATGATGTCGTCGTTGTCCGTACCACCCGCCAGCGTGACCGCGCCATCAGCATCCACCACACCGTTTAAGGTCAGGGTTGCTGCTGGACTGTTGTCATCGTCATCGGCTGTTACCGTCACCGCACCGTTGGTCGAACCCGCATCGTCCAGCGTGATCGCCGCCAGCGTTACATTGCCCGTGGCACTAACCACCAGGCTCGCATCTGCCGTATCAGCCACTGGCGCAAGGCCAACATCGCCTGCTGTCGCCGTGACTGTATTGGTACCCGCACCCGACAGGTTAATGCCTGCCGCATTGGTCGTACCGTCCGCCGTTACGCTGGCACCGGTCAGGTTGATGTTCGCCGCCAGGTCAATGCCCGCCGTGTTCGACAGCGTCAGCGCCGCGCCCGAGGTCACATTGCCGTTGATGTCCATCAGGTCATCAACCGTGGCGCCGCCCGAGAACGCGACCGCGCCATCTGCCATCACCATGCCATTGGTCGTCAGGGTCGCTGCAGGCGTGTCATCACCCGAGTCAGCCGTCACCGTCACCGTACCGTTGGTTGCACCCGCATCGTCCAGCACAACGCTGGCCAGCGTTACATTACCTTCTGAACTCACCACCAGCGACGCATCCGCCGAGTCAGTGACCGGCGCCAGGTTCGTATCACCCACCGTTGAGGTGATGGTGTTGGTACCCGTGCCCGACAGGTCTATACCCGCCAGTTGATTGGTTGTTGTATCTGCCGCAACACTCGTACCGGTCAGGTTCACACCCGCTGCCAGGTCAGCAGTACCGTTCTGCAACGTCAGCGCGCCACCCGAGGTGACATTGGCGTTGATATCCAACAGGTCATTGTTATCGGTACCACCCGACAGGGTCGCCGCACCACCGACCACAATCGCGCCGTTGGCTGCCAGCACTGCGCCTGCCGTGTTGTCATCGTCGTCTGCCGTCACCGACAGTACACCAGCACCATCGTCCAGCGTGATCGTGGCCAATGTTGCATTGGCTGCTGAACTCACCGTCAGGTTGGCAACCGCACTGTCCGTGACCGCACCCAGGGTGACATCACCCGTGGTGGAGGTAATCGTATTGGTGCCAACACCCGACAGGTTAATGGTCAGGTCAGTTACCGCAGATACGCTCGCACCCTGCAGGGCAATCGCTGCCGCAAGATCCGCCGCACCGTTGCTGATGGTTAATGCACCACCGGCGGTGATGTTCGCGTTGATATCAATTGCATCGTCATTGTCTATACCACCCGCCAGTGTCACTGCACCGTCTGCGGTAATAGCGCCAGCCGACAGCAAGGTCGCTGCAGCCGTGTTGTCATCGTCATCCGCGGTAATGGTCACCGCACCACCCGTGGCGCCGGCATCATCCAGCGTAATCACTGCGGTTGTCACATTACCCGTGGAACTGATCACCAGGTTCGCATCACCCGTGTCACCAATGGCCGTGACATCAACATCACCTGCCGTTGACGTAATCGTGTTGGTGCCAGTACCCGAGAGATTAATCAGCGCAACACCACCGGCCGCATTGGCCGTGACGCTCGCACCCGTCAGGTTGACGTTTGCCGCAAGGTCAATGCTGGTTGCGGTTTGCATCGTGAGGTTGCCAGCTGACGAAATGATACTGGCATTGATGTCAAAATCATCATCCCCGCCGGTACCATCAAAATCGATGGCCGCCTGGGTGCTAATCGCCTCATCCGTGGTGAGTGTTCCAGTTGTGGTCAGGCCCACGTCTACGTTGAGAGAGCCACCACTGGCAAAAGTGATTGCATCGAGATTGATATCATCGTTAGCCTGAAACTGCAGGTTGGCGGCACCAACACCGTCAACAACATCGGCAAAGCCGATGTCGCCAAGCGCGCCAGCACCCGTCGCAACGACGGTCGTGAGACCGATCTCTCCAAGCGTGATGAGACCAACGTTAGAATCCGCAGAAACACTACCGCCAGTAAGGCTCAGGTTTGCTGCAATGTTGACATCGGTGGCATCAGAAAGTGTGAGAGTACCCGTTGGTCCTGTGAATAAACTGCTGTCTACGTTGATGAGTGCTGCCTGGGTGAGCGTCGCATCGCCCGCGTTGACCCGGACCCCAAATGCACCAGGTGCTGCAATATGAATCGTGTCGTCACCGCCCGAACCTGACAATGTCACGTTATTTTCGGTTTGGATCAGGCCGCCAGCCTCCAGCGTACCCGTTGCACCTGTGCCCGCTGTGACATCCACTGTACCCGTTTGGGCCAACGTGATGTCACCCAGGGTGACATTCGTCGCTGCACTGACGACCAAATTAGCGATAGCAGCACCATCGACGGTCGTCGTCACACCACCCAGGTTTACGAAACTGCCCGTTGATGTAATGGTATTGGTGCCCGCACCACTCAACGTAATCTGGGCCACGTTGATAGCGTTAATTCCTGAGCCTGCGGTGATGTCAAAATCGGGGCCAATATCGATGGTTGTACCGATATCTGCGAGAAAAATATTGTTCACGGACGTAATGTTGGCATCAAGATCGAAGGTACCCGCTGCCGCGATTTCGACAGTGTTGCCAGTAATGTCTCCGTCGAAATTAAAAAATGCGTCATTGTTGTTTCGCGCTCGCACAAAAACCTGGCCACCCGCCGTAAGAATACCTGTACCACTACCAGCCGCCGTCGCCTCAAAGGTTTCCCCGCCACTCGCATCAGTATCTAACTGGACAGCAATTCCGCCAGACCCGCCAGCATCAAGTATGACGTCTTCAAGGAAGACACTGCCGGTTGCACTAATTCTGAATGAAGCGTCCGCGACGGCGTCACCTACGCTGGTCAGGGAGACATCACCCGCGGTTGCGGTGAACATGTTCTCGCCGGTACCAGCGAGGTTAATGCCGAGCACGCCACCAGCGAAGTTTGCGGTGATCGCAGAGGCGGAGAGATCCACATCACCCGCCAGATTGACAACCTCAGCATCAGAAAATGTCAGCGTGCCCGTGGTCGTCAAGTTGGCGTTGACACTAAATAGGTCATCCGAAGTACCACCGGACTGACCATCAAACAGGCCAACACCGACATTGGTGATGTTTCCATTTAATGTCAGTGACTCAATACCATCCCCATCGTTATCGATATTGACAGTCAGGTCGCCTTTCGTGGTGTCTCCGAGATCAACTGTAGCCAGCGTAACGCCGCCCTCAGCATTGATCAGGAGGTCAGCCGCTGTGCCACCCACACCATCGTCAACAACCGGGCCAAGCAGCACATCTGTATCGCCGTTCGCATCCAGTGTGGTTGTGGCTGAACCATTGTCGAGCGTGATTTGCGTGATGTTCTGGCTGATATCGATATTTCCACCAGTCGATGTCAGCGTCAGCCCCGCTGAGCTGTCAAGCTGAACGTCCGATGCGTTCTCTATGGTGATGCCACCTGCGGTCGAATTCAGGTCAGCATTGACATCGATGATGCCGGTGTTGCCTGCGCCACCGGACAACGTGATCGACCCAGCCGTCGGCGCCATGGAGACAAGCAGTGTATCCGAGGCTGCCCCATCGCCGTCGCCATCGACAGTGGCAGAGAATGCGCCTGTATTAATGTTGATTGTCCCCGCCAGCGTTAGCCCACCATCAGAAACCATAGTCAGGTTGACATTGGCACCCGCTGTTACGGCGGCAGTATCAATCGTGTTTGCATCGCCGGTTGACGTAATAGTCACCAGTTCGCCGTTGGCACCGGAGAGGTTGATGGCGGTGATGTTTGATTGAATATTGACGCCTGCACCTTCCAGCGCCAGGTTGCCGGCAATATCTACCGTGGCCGCGTCGTTAATGGCAAGCGAGCCGCCCGCGGTAATTGACTGGTTGATGTCGATGATTTCGTTGAATGAAGTCCCGTCACCGTGCAAAAGAATATTGCCGGCATTGGTGATGGCATCATCAATCAGCAGCGTAAGCCCGCCGTTGTTATTGTCAGAATCAATCTGGACATCCAGGTCACCGCCGCCCATGGCAAGCGTACCGAGGATGGCGTTGCCTATGGATGTGACTGTCAGACCATCCCCATTGCTGGTCAGGTTAGCGAGTGACACATTGTTATCCGTACCCGCTGTGGTTGTTGTAACGACAACAGTACCCGAGGTGCCATCCAGCGTGATGCCACCTACGTTGGTATCAATATCAACGGCACCACCCTGGGCTTCCAGTGTTGCGCCACCCTGGATCTGAACTTCCTGCGCTTCTTCAATGGTGATGAAACCAGCCGCAGTAATTGTCTGGTTGATATCAATAATGTCACCACCTGCAACGCCACTCGCCGTCAGCGTGACATTGCCGACGTTGGAAATATTCTGCACGGCCAGCGTCACAGCGCCGTTATCATTCGAGTCGACTGTAACATCCAGGTCACCGCCACCCATATTGATGCTGTCAAGTGTTGCCTGGTTGGTGGAAACGATGGTGAGGTTGTCACCCGCACTTACCAGTGGACCCAGCTCAACATCACTGTCAGCTGTTGTGGTCTGGATGATGGCAGTCCCGACGTTGCCCAGGCTGACCTGTAGCACGTTGTTGTTAATGTCAACGTTGCCGCCCTGTGCCTCAATCGTTGAGCCACCGAGAATCTGAACATCAGACGAGTTTTGTGCCGTAATGCCACCCGCTGCTGTGATTGACTGGTTAATGTCGATCACGTCATCCGCAGTTGCGCCACCCGAGAGAAGGACGTTGCCCACACCCGAAATTGCATTCGTTACGGTCAGCGTTGTCGCAGCATTATTATTGGAATCAACGCTGACACTCAGGTCACCGCCGCCAAGCGCAATAGTCCCATTGAGGTTTGCTGCATTGGTCGCAGACACGGTTAGCCCTTGAGTGCCGGCAGCCGTGACTGCACCAAGATTAACATCAGCATCCACAGAAGTTGTCTGAACCGTCACGACACCCGTGCCGTCAAGTGTGGTGGTGGTCACGGTAGTGTCCAGCTCAGCATTGCCAGCCTGCGCGTCGATAACAACACCACCAGCCAGTTGCAGATCAGCCGTGTCTGTCAGGGTCACTGCACCAGCGGCCGTGATGTTTGCATTGACATCCAGCACGTTGGTGTTGCCATCTATCGTGACGGCGCCACCAGCGACAACTGCATTATCTATGGTGATTTCGCCATTGGCTGTCGCCGCAAACGCACCGCCACTATTGACGGCAGTCCCGTCGCCATCAAGGTCGGCGAGTGTAAGCGCCGTTGAATTGAGGGTGTAGGTCAGTGAACTCGCAATCCCTGTCGAACTGGTGTCCAGGGTGGTAATCGTCGTTGCCGCAAACGTCTCGGCAGCATCGGATGCGATAAGTGCCCTGGTTGCCGAAATGCTGTTGATGTCGTCAGTGCCTGAGTCCTGCAGGTCCGCACCATCAAGCAGAAGATCGCCATCAACCACAAGGTTGTCTGCCGTTGAAATAACACCTGTCGCAATAAATCCGACATTGTCACCAGCATCTGCAAAATCAATTGAGGTGGTGGCATCCAGTGCCCCGGTTACGCTGATTATCGCGGAACCTGCAGCACCGGTACCCGCGTCTATTGGCGCAGTGAAGACAGGTGAACCAAAATCGAGGATATTGATTGTTGCATTCGCAGCACTTGCCACCGTCGAATCAAAGGTAGCCACAAGCGTCTCAAGCGCATTGTTGGTTCCACCGTTGGATGCGCCAAAGATATCAGTGCCAATTACGCCAATGGCATTACCTGCAGTGATGCTTGCGTTGGTGGCACGAATGTTCATGCCTGCGGTATCACCCGAATTGGCCGCGTCAGTGTTGCCATCCGTAATGCTGTCGGCCGCGGTCAGCGTGACCGTTGCCGTTGTGGTACCCGCATTGATGTAGCCGAGCGGCAGGTTCCCGCTTGTACCGGCGTCAATAAAGATATCGCCACCCGCGACACCACTGGTATCCGCATTGAC
>CAYGNA010000010.1:0-30413 GCA_964351065.1 uncultured Pseudomonadales bacterium | reverse complement strand
GGCGCAGGCCGCCTCCACTGACCGTGTCACCAAACTCCACAAGGTCGAAGAAGAGGCTTCCATCACCGAAGCCGTACAAGCCCTCGGCATCGACGAAGACACCTGAGAGGGAACCTCCGGGCGCGTAGGTAAGGATATCGAAGGTGTCGCTGGTTGTTGGCAGGAAGCCAGCGCCCAACACAATCCGGAGCGTGCCGCCCAGACTGAGAGCATCTGCGTTGATCTGATCGTGACCGCCAGCACCTGGAGACGTGCCCTCGATCTCAATGATGAGGATCGGGTCTGAATCGAAGTCAGACTGCGAAAAAGTACCGGTATGGTTCAGGATACCGGGCGAGTTACCCGGCGAGAACGTGCCCCGATTCTCAATGTCAAAGTTAAAGTTACCTGCACCAGAAAGTGTGTAACCTTCTGAAATTACTATCTTTTCGACATTCTCGAGATTACCTGAAGTTGTCAAATTCAGGTCATTAGATAACACCAGCACATGCTCTGCATGGCCGGTAGTTGAAGTGATTTCTAGGGAATTTTGCGAACTTAAAGTTGATTCTAGGTTGTCAGACGGTGGTGCCGCATAGCCATCGAAGTCAAAAACCGCCTTGGTTTCGCGGTCATCCTGGCCCGCTGCCAGCATAGAATTTGGGTCTTCCTCGAGCGTGTCTGCAGCTTCGTAGGTATTCAAAACCTTGGTTGAAACTGCCTGTTTGGCAGCTGCGCCGGCCTCTGAGCCCACCGTTTCATCGGTGTCAGATTCTGTAACCGCCCCATCCATTCCCGCAAACAGATCGCTGCTTGGGTCGTAGTTCAGCTTGTCAGAAGTGGTCTGATTGCCAATTGTTTCAGCAAAAAGTTGCTCGCTGTCATAGCCAACAGGCTTGGACTTATCGTCGCTATCGTGGTCTTTCTGATGTGGGTCGAGGGCTGAAATTGGGTCGAGCAGGGGGTCGCCGGAGAGCAGAATACGCTCTTCCAGTGTCTCCAGTTCGAACTCTTTTCCCGACCGCTTGGACAATTTTCGTCGCTTTTGTGATTAGCATTTCTGGTAAATCCGCCTGCCCATTTCTGCGCAGGGGAGCGATTATTAGGGTGTTGATCGGCCGAATGCAACCCTTCGTCAGACAGGATTAAAGTTTTGCGCGGTGCTGCCGAAGCTCCTATCGGACAAAAACAATATGAAATCAAAGGACTAGCGAGGGGTGTAAACGGGGAAAAAAAACTCAAAAAAAATGACGAATGGCTCTAATGCACCCCATCCGACCCGGCAAAAATTAGCGCATCATCGAGCCAGGTATCGGTTCTCAGAACAGTTTTTCGCTGTCGATAAGCGATCCTTTGAGCCGTGTTCTGGGCAAAATCGAAGACTTTTTCCAGTACCATTTCGGCCTGTTCAGGTCGCTTTTCCAGTGCCAGATGAGCACCAGAAACGCACCATTTTGGAGCGAACCGTGTTACCAGGTCATCCTCCAGACTGGCAAAAATTCGGCCACTGCCGGGGTCTCCTTGCCTTGCGCACCGCCCCACCAACTGCCGATCAATACGTCCTGAATCGTTTCTTTCAGACACAATTACATGCAAACCACCGGCCTTAGCGACCACCGGTTCGAGCTTGATGTCGGTGCCACGACCCGCCATATTGGTGGCAATTGTGATCATTTTTTCGCGTCCGGCATCCCGGATAATGTGGGCTTCATCCTCATGCCGGGTAGCGTTCAACAACCGGTAGTGCAGGCCCTCACCAGCCAGTAAATCAGCAATTATCTGACTGCTTTTCACGCTCCGGGTACCTACAAGAACAGGTCTGCCCGATGCATGAACCGCCTTAACCTCGGCTAAAATTGACTGCCACTTGTCTTCCGCGTGCTCAAAAAAGAGCGGTTTCCAGTTATCCCGAATCAGGGGACGGTTGGTAGGAATCGACATCACGGGCATCCGGTAGATGTGCCAGAACTCACTGGCAGCTTCCCTGGCCGTACCCGTCATACCAGACATTTTGCGGAAAAGGCGGAAAAAACGTTGAAATGACAAACGGGCCAGGGTTTCTGTCGGCGACGTCAGCTCCAGTTCTTCCTTTGCTTCAACCGCCTGGTGCAGGCCATTTCCCCAGGATCTGGCGTGCATCAGGCGCCCTGTGAACTCATCAACAATGACTATTTTCTCGTCCTGGATGACGTAATGCTGGTCAATTTTGTAAAACTCCCGCGCAACGATAGCCTGTTTAACTATCTCTTCCCGCCTGGAACTACCACGCCAGATCAACGGTAATTCGTTGGCGAGGCTCTCAAGCCGGGTCAATCCTTCCGGCTCAAATTCGATTTCGCGATACTTCCGGTCGATAGAATAATCGCTCGCCTCAAACTTCTCTGCCAGTTGACTCGCCGCCTGCGTCGCTTCCACCAACCACTTGTTTTCCTGCTGCGTCGAGATAATAAGCGGGGTAACCGCCTCGTCCACCATCACACTGTCAGCCTCATCAATAATGGCTGTATCAATGCCGCGCAGCACAATGCCGTCGCCAATTCGACGGCGGGGTTCAAGTAGTTCGCGTAACAGTCTCCGTTGGGGATGGTGCAGGTTGCCAAGGTAGATGCGATCACGCAAAAAATCGGCCAACAGTTCTTTACTGGTCGTATAGACAACATGCAGACGGTAGGCTTCTCGCCGGTCATCAGGTTCCATATCAGCAACGACCGAACCAACTGACACCCCGCAATAGTGATAAAACTTGCGAAACTCAAAGCCATCTCGACCGGCGAGATAGTCATTGGTCGTAAGGATATGACACGGTCTTTCGGTCCAACCGGCAAGTACACCTGCCAGCGCAGCAGTCAGGCTTTTCCCCTCCCCTGTTGCCATTTCGGCAAGGTAACCGTGATGCAGCGCAAGCGCAGCCATAACCTGGACCGGATAGGGTCGCATACCGAGGCTTCGGTGCGCTGCTTCAACCAGCAGTGGCATTGCCGCCACAGCCAGCGAGTCTTCAATCGGTCCCTGCCTTCTGAATGCAGCCTTCATTTCCTGCAACCGGGTTTTCAGCAACCGATCATTGAGATGGCGAATTTCGTCAGCGCTGGCATCGATGCGTTGTGCAGTTTCCAGTAAGTCGGTGCCGAACCTGCTTGATCGCTGATAGGTCCCAACCAGGTAATCCAACACGGCATCAAGGCCTGTTGAGACCTTATCGGGTTTAATAATCGACGTGCGTCGATAGTCAACACTCGGTTGCATCAGAGCTGGTAGCGCTTTTGCAGGAGTTGCCGCAGAGCGCGCCACGCCTGGGTTAA
This sequence comes from uncultured Pseudomonadales bacterium, assembly GCA_964351065.1. Classification (GTDB taxonomy): domain Bacteria; phylum Pseudomonadota; class Gammaproteobacteria; order Pseudomonadales; family Azotimanducaceae; genus JANQJA01. The sequence goes on along the minus strand of CAYGNA010000010.1, from coordinate 27,132 downwards.
CAGGGGTTCCGGGGGTATCGTCAGGCGCAATCGGCCTGATTGACCGTGGAACAACTGCCCGGCCGCGATATCGGTAAAATTCGAATAGATAAGGAAGAAAGGCTCGGAACTGGTCATGCCAGTCTGGTCGTCACTTGCCGTCATCACCTCACCACCGGCCAGCCAGCTAAGTGCTGCAGAAGGCAACTGGTCGGACTGAAAAGGCACGATACGGATATCCGATACCAGGTGATTGAGACCCTCGGTGCCCGTCAGACGCACTTCTGCCTTACTGATTTCGTCAAAAAAGAGGTTTGCTGCTTCATCCTGCGGTACAACCGCCGCAAAACGAAACTTCGACGGGTCATACAGCTGACCCAGCGCGGCACCTCTTGGTTGCCACGCACCAACCTGGTCAACCAGTCGCGGTGCCACCCATAGCCCATCAGACTTGGCGCGTAATACCAGCGCCGCCTGACGCTCTTTCAGGTTGGTGAGCTGCCTGGTCAAAACCGCCTTGCGCTGGGCCAGCGGCTCAAGGTCGCTCACACGCTGACTGCTCGCCCACTGTTCGGTGGCAAGCAACTGCTGCCACTGCGCTGAAATAATCTCGATGTCGTTGCCAATTTCCCAGTCCGAGAGGCGAAGCAGCGGGGTTCCAGCTGTGACCATGGTGCCACTTGGCACAAGCACCTCTGCCAGCACCCCTGAAACATCGTTAGTTACCATGACATGAGATTCAGCCTCGACCACGCCTGGCACTCTAAAGCGATTTGGTAAAGGAATTACCGCTGTTAACAACAATACTGAGGCGATAATACCAACCGTCACGCCGACCGCCCTGGTCCTCGTACGCTCGATTCTCGGACTGGTGGCGAGGTACTTGATAAGTTTGTAGGGTGGCACCATTACCCAACTCACCACCAAAATCAGGACCATGATGACCCCAAGCAGCAGGTACTTGTCCGCAACAAAAATAATGATGCCGGCAAACACGAGCACTCGATAGGCACCGCTGACAGCGCCATAGATCGTCAGCCACATCGCCTCCCGATCCGACTCGGCGACCTCTACAAGGTTTTTCACCCCATAAAGATATTTCTCCGAAAGATATGCCCATTGCTTGCGCGCACGGGTGTAAAGGTTGGGCAGATCAGCGAGGTCCGACAGGATGTAGTAACCATCAAATTTCAGCAGCGGGTTGGCATTGAAGATAATCGTGGAGACTGAAGCCACAAACATCATGTTATAGGCAAGGCTGTGGACAATCCCCGGACCGGTATTGGCCCAGACAAACACCGCTAGTCCGGCGATAAACACTTCGGTAATCATGCCGGCAGCACCAACCAGCGCACGTTCACCCCGACTGCGGAATGACCAGCTTGAGGTCGCGTCCATATAAGGTAGCGGGGTAAACACAAGGAGCATCACCCCCATGACGTGCACCTCGCCACCAAAATGGCGACAGGTGACAGCATGACCAAATTCATGCAGTGTCTTGATGAACACCATACCTATATATAGTAGGAAGAGATTACCCGGGGCCAGGATGCCCTGCGCCTCGTCGGTCGCCATTTCAAAGTTGTCGAAGACGACCTTGAGGGCAAGTCCAACAACCGCAAACCACAGAATTGCGCCGGCCCAACTGAACAGGCGGCGTATATAAGGCTCAAAACGCACAAGGAAACGGTCAGGATCGAGTAACGGGATGCGAATAAACATAATCGCCAGCAACTTGGACTGCAGTTCGCGCTGTTTGCGTTGGCGATAGCGCTCAAAAAACTGATCGCTGTTGGACGGTGTGTCATAAAACAACAAATTGGCAAAGTGCAACTGCGTTAAGAGCCGTATGACCTCTTCCTGCCCCGGCGCGCCCTCGGGATCATGCTCCAGGGTCTGCATCCAGACTTCTTCAATTGTTTTGTCGGCACGCAAACGCGCGACAAACTCGTAGGCTGCAGGGCGAAGTCGGAAAAACTGGTTGTTAAACGCATCCTGCAACACGTACCAGTCTTCGCCACGAAATTTCTGGCGTCGACAGTGCACTGTCGGTCGTAACGCTGCCTTGACGTCGGCAACGCGATGCCAGGATTCACTAAATGTAGGGGCAATAACACTCATCAGGCCACCCTACCACCATAACAGCATACGGAAAAAATCAACGGTTCGGTGCGTGAGTATCCAGAGCACGTTTCGCTGGCCAACATCAACTTTGGCCACGCCGCTCATGCCCGGACGCCACCAACTGGCCGGCTCGGTGTCCAATTCGGCGCGCAGCATAAAAACATTACCCTGTTCTTTGGTGACTGCCGCAGGATCAACTTCCACAACACGAAATGGAAACTTTTGATCGGGGCGACTGACAAACGCAATCTCGCCGGTTCGGTCGACGGCTACCTCGTGTATATCCCGTTCAGCGACATCAAGCTCGATATACATATCTTTAACATCCGCCAGCTTGAACAGAATGTCGCCTTTACGGACAGGTGCACCCAGCATTTCCTTGAGTTCGCCCTCAACCACAATCCCATCAAACGGTGCAACCATGGTTGCATTGTTGATGTGGTACCTGACCTTGTCGAGTTCAGCTTCAGATTGGGCAACCAGCGCCTGGGCAATACGCATATCTGCGAGCGCACCCTGGGCCCTCGCCTTCTCCATTTCCCTTGAATAACGGGATATGTCAGCGAGCGCCATGGCTTCCTCCAACCTCAGTTCGCGAGTATCGAGGTTGAGCAGCACGGTGCCCTCACTCACCAGGTCTCCAATACCAACTTCAACCTGATCGACGTACCCGTCAATTGGTGCCGGAATATAGGCAACGGCGTCAGTCTTCAATATAAAAGGTGCCTCTACCCGGTAATTGAGCGAGCCAAACAGCACAAACATCAAAGCCAGGCTGACAACAATGCCTGCCGCCTTGGCAAACGTGTGTTCAATACCCAGGAACCAGCTCAGTTTTTCCCGGCACCAGGTGCCGAATCGTGCGCCGATCCAGCGATCGTAACGCCGCAACTGCCACAGGTGACGCGTCGCCTGGTCCGCAATCAGGCGCAGACCACGGATTTCTTCACCAACAAATGGTTTACCCTCGCGCTCCAGAGTTATAACACCTGTGCCACCATCATCAATTCGAATCGGTAACGACAATACATGACCCAGGCCCTGTTCGCGGGCATATTGTTCGTGGTCCCGCGTCACGGCGTCAGTTTCTGCTGGCGTAGGCCAGGCAATTTCTTCATCCTGGTCGAATGCTTCTTCCATCGCCGCTTCCAGCAGTTGCACCGCTGCCATACGCTTCTCAAACTTTTCCATGTGTGAGATAGCCTGCACACGCACATAAGCACCATCCAGCCATCCCAGACTTACCCGATCACATTCATGCCGGGCAGCAATTTCATTACATAAGGTCATCGCCGCGCTCATGAACCTGTCACATTCATTAAGCAGTGACATCAAATCGATCGCTTCGGCAAATTGAACAACATCGCCGCGCGCCTGCTGAAGCATGCGGGAGTGCAGGTAAAACACAGGGATGTCCATCAGAAGTTGCAGGCGATCGCTAAGTTGCGCCAATTCCTGACTGTTCAGCCCCGCAACAAAAAAGACCATCGACGCGCCAGGCTGGGCATCACCCAGGTCCAGTTGAAAGCCGACACAACTGGCGCCATCACTCTCGGGTTCAACAATCACCTCCGCATCCCGGGTTTGGCGGGCAATGGCAACAGCGCGCCTGATGTCAGGTGATTCCTGCGCCAGGCTCATCTTGTTCTTTGGCCAGGTGCCAAGACGTCGCCATTCGTCCTTCTCCGCATCCCGTACCAACAGAATGACCAATTGGGAAAGCGAGTAATTGCCAATACATTCCAGCAACCGGGGCCAGAATTCTGGCGGTGCACCGGCAAAATCGCGCATTTCACGCAGTTCTTTCAGCCAGGACTGAACATCCCGCTGGCGGGTTTCGATAACGCTCATTAATCGCTACTGCTCAGTTGCTGGGTATCCAGCGTGACAAATCCGGGAACCCCCGGTTTCACCACGCCGCCGGGATTATCAAACTGCAGCCGAACCCGCAGCAGGCCGCTCGCCGGATCAACAACCGGGGCAACATAAACAACTGTGGCATCACCGCTCAGACCACCAGCACCTGCCGGAATCTCAAAAGGCAATCGGGTTTTCTCTGACAGCAAACGCCCTACCGGTTCCTCAATATTGCAGACAAGGAAGCCACGGGTGACATCAACCAGTTGCAGCAGCGGCTGGTAAGCTTCACAGATCTCGCCTTCATCCAGCATCACATCAACAATGGTGCCGTCAAATGGTGCTTTCAGCGTGCGCTGCGCAAGGTTTGCCTTTGCCAGTTTGTGCTCAACCTCCTCGCGCTGTTCACCAATAACCAGCCGTCGATATTCCGCCAGCGAAGAATTGTATTCGAGCTCCATTTTGTACAGGTCTTCACGACTGACAGAGCCTGTTGATTCGAACAAACCACGCGTGGAATCCAGCAGCACCTTAAAGGTTTCGTTCTGGGATTTTGCAGCCTCCAGGTCCGACTTGTCCTGCCAAATCAGGTACCTACGCTCGACCTCAAGGGTTTCAACCTCGTTTTCGAGCTCAACCAGTGGTGTACCCGCTTTTACCTGCCGGCCTTCGCGATGCAGAATCTTCACGATTCGACCAGGCACGGTAAAGCTTAACGTTGCGTCTTTGTAGGACTCAGTGACGCAGACAGAGTTAACAGATTCGGCAGCAACAGGCAGGCCAAACGTCAGGCAAACCGCTAGCGCGGCAGAGGGATAAATCTTGTGCATCATTTACTTTTCCAGCTGAAAGCGCCGAAGCAGCGTACCGTCAGACAGCCCGAGGCCGATGCTTGCCTTCTGCAAATTGATTTTGCTTTCCAGGTCCATTTCCATGACCCGATTCATTCTTTCCTCGAGTTCCAGCAGATCACGACTATTACTTTGACCTGCCTCGAACCGGGCAATTTCCACGGCCAGCAGCCGTTCATTGGTTTCGCGCACCATGGATAGCTCGCCCACCTGCTCGAGCGCTGACCGGATGTTGCTGAGTGCGGTATCGACACTATTATAGATCGCAACTTCTGCAGCTTTGATTTCAAGCAGTGCCTGATGCTTGCGAAGGTTGGCGGCAGACAGCTCACCCTTGGCTTTCCTGTTGCCCAGTATCGGCATCTTGAACTCAAGGCCGACAAACAGCGTTTCATGTTGCTTGTCCCATACGTCATCCCAGGAATTGCCGGCTGTATCCGCAAGTCCATTCAGACCATAACTCGCAACCAGATCCAACTGGGGCAACTTGTTGTTTTTGGCATACCGTACTTTTACATCTTCCGCCTCGGCTCGAAGAATGCTGGCCAGGTATTCTGGACGATTATTAAAGGCATCTTCCAGTACCGACATGCGATCAAGCCCGGAAGCACTGGTATCAAGGCTCGTTTCCAGCACCATTGGCAAGCTGGTTTCACCCGCTCGGCTGGCGATTAACCGGTGCATTTCGTTGCGTGCGGCAAGCAGTTCCTGCCGTGCAGTCAGAAACTGAACGCGCCTTTGTGCCAGCGCGGATTCAGCATCCAGTACGGTGGTCTCGGCACTACGGCCAAAGCGTTGCCGCTCCCGTTCGTCGTTCACAACGGTTTCAGCAATTTCGACCGAGCGCTTACGCAGGTCAGTTTTCTTTTCTGCCAGGTAGGCATCCAGGTAGGCCGATGCAGCACCTGATATAGATTGCAACAGGGCCTGCCGGAAGGTCTGCATGGCAATACCTTCTTCTTTTCTTGCCACTATGATGGGTGCTTCAACCACACTTCGTCCACCTGCACCTTTCAGCACTGGCTGGGTCACAGAAAACCCAATGTAGCTCTTGTTCTCTTCACCGCGAATCGGCGCTGGCTGGATGTTGTTATCCAGCGACCTGAGGTTGTAGGTCAGCTTGAGACGAGCGCCGGTAGGTACCAGTCCCTCCACGCCAACACTGTAATCGTCATTTTGCTCGATAAACTCTGCAGCGAACGACCTTCTGAACTCTTCTTCTGTCGTGTTGGGTGTATTGCTATCGGTATACCGATAGCTTGCCATCAGCTCGGGCTCGTAAAGTGCGCGGGCGCTGTCGACACCAGATTTTGCGATCGCCCACTCAAGTTTTTGATAAGCCACCCGATCGTTATAAATAGCAACAAGATGCAGAAAATCTCGCAGATTAAGCTGGCTACCCATCAGGCTGATGCCTTTGTCATCGGGGCCTGCGGTCACAAACATCTCGGCGCGTTCACCAAGTTCTTTGGTGGCGATGTCCTGGTAATCCTCAAGCTGCTCCAGTACGGGCTCGTATTCTTTGCCTGAAAAAACATTGGTAAGCCTGTATATAAGTGGCTTCTTCTCTTCCTCTTCCTCGTCCGCCCCGGCATCTCGTTTCGAGCCAGCTGGCCCTGCTGCGCCAGAACCCGGCGTTGCTTCTGCCACGGCCGACACGACTTCAGGTTCGTCCATCACTTCAGATTCATCTATTGCTTCAGCTTCTTCTGCTATTTCGACACGGGGCTCGATGGCCCGGGGCTCGATGGCCCGGGGCTCAGCAACCTCTTCTACGGCAACCACTTTTTCGGGTGCTGTTTGCGCTGACGGCATCGCCGCTGCCTGCGCGCGCGCAGGGGCGCGCTGTTCTGCCTCATATTCCGGTGTGCCACTAAGGAGATACCCACGAACGGAACCCCTTAAACGCCCGAAAAAGCCAGGCGCAGAAGCAGTATCTGCAACCGCCTGACCTACCTCATCCGATACGTCTGGCAGGTCTGGCGCTGCTGTATCTGCAGCTGACTCGTATTCTGACGTTTCAGCAACTTCGAATCCGGCTTCTGGACCCAAATCAACCGTCGAATCTGCTGTCCCCACGGCATCTATTGAGCCAGTCTCGGATGAACCAATCTCCGATGAACCAGTCTCGGACGAACCAACCTCGATGACATCAAGTGCCGGCTCTATTGTTCCCACAGCTAACTCGGGAGAAGCCGGGCGTGGTGGACCGAAGCTTGAAGCTGGCACTGGTGTAATGTCACGATAACGATCGGCCAGAAAGACATCTGCCGAAAAAACGTCTGCCGCGGTCGCAGCACCAGAGTGCGCGCAAACAAGTGCTAACAGAAGCAATGCCTCGTGTTGGGCAATCTTAATCTTCACGTTTTTAACCTCATTCTTCGTGCGTCTCTTTATTGCTGCTGAAGTTCTTCGTCACTTACAAAAAACAGCTTGTTCAGGAACAGCCCTTCCGGATTTGTGGTCAGTATCAGCATGGTATTCCGGAGTTCCGGCTCGCCATTCCCTTCATCAGGGACGACCTCTTCCTCGCTCAATAGGACAAAACCTTCATAGGGGTTCGACGGTCCACTGTCTCCGCCCAATCCACCTGAGCCCAGCGCAATCTGAATGCGGTAGGCATTCACCAGCGACCTGCTCTCAGAAATCGTGCCCGTAATTTGGGAGAGGGAGGATAACAGAATCCCTTCAATTTGCGCGGATCGCGGTAGTTCCGGCGGGGTAGTCGCCAGATTGGTGGGCGTGAGTGTTTGTGAAGCCGCATCGTCGACAGGATTCAACTCCACCGCATCAACAGCCGCGATACGCGCATTGAGAGAAAAATCACCAAAATCTGCAACGCCAACAGTTATGCCAAGCGTCGCGGTACCAGACGCCGCAAGTTCAATATCCCAGAATCCCGTCGTGCTGTCGTAGTCTCCTGCTGCAGTATCCCCACGGTAAACCAGCCCGGACGGCAGTGGCAGGAGAGCAGTCATCCTGACATCCTGATCACCGGGATTGGCAACGACCACCGAAATATCCATCAGCGCACCTGCGGCTGGGGACGTCTCAGAAACAGTCAGCGTCAGATTCAGGTCAACACTTCGCGACGGTGCAGTAATCGCCACAACTGCATCTGCAGTACCGTCGTTAACATCCTTAATCGTGTAGTTAAACGAGTCATTGCCGGCTACAAACGAATCCGGCAGTGTATAAAGTATGGCGTCATCGCTGAAATCGTCCGGTGTGCCATTGTCATCAATTGAGAGATCGCCACCAAGAATACTTCTGTCATCGACCTCAGAGATCTGGATTGGATCAGCGTCAGGATCACGGTCATTAGCGAGTACTGGAATCCTGAGCGTTTCGCCGGCCACCCCCGTCGCGTAGTCTTTGCCCGCTATTGGCTTGTTATTCTGTGTGATACTGAAAAAGATCAGGTTAGCCTCGTCCTGGTTAATCCAGGTACCCAGTGTCCGTTCGATCGGCGCATCGTCAAAATAAAGGGGGGTAGCTTCAAGGATAAGGTTTCTCGTTTCGCCAGTTGATCCCAGTCTCCATGTGAAATCCAGGTGCCGATCCGTTCGATATTCACCTGTGACCGTCAGCGTTCCCTGGTTCTGGATCTCCTCGGTGGGCCGATAGACCGTGCCTGACCCTGACAGATTTACCTGGTTAATGTTGTATACGCCCTCGGCGGCGATATCACCGGCCAACATAAAAAACTCACCCTCTTCCAGCAGGAGCAAGACCTCGCTGCCGTCGAGCACCCCCGCAAAAATCCCGCTCGACGCAAAACCACGATCCGAGATGGGTGTCTCCGAGGTGCTGGAGTCAGCCCCGCCGCCACTGCCGCCACAAGCGGCAATCAGCGCGGTCAAGAGCACACACACCATGCGCCGGATACGCGGCATAGCAAACAACTGGTTCATTAATTTTTTTGGACCTGTGACGGGCAAAGAACAAATACATTTCACCTAATGATACAAGCACTTGGGGGATACTCCCCACAAACAACATTAAGATAGTTGCAATCTACAGCAAGCGGGCGCCAATGGCGATGGGAAACTGACAAAGACGCTACAATTGGAATGGTGCCGAACTGCGATAAAGCGCAAGCCGCCGCTCATACCGTGCCAGCGCACCTGCGCCGGGTGGTGTCCCTGCAATTGCCTGCAACTGGACAGCAATGGCTTCTTCGAAGTCACCGGACCGGGCCAATGCTGCTGCCAGGGTATCGAGATGGCCCGGTTCAGCATCTTCGGCAACCACACTACGTGCCAGGCGGACTGCCTCATCACCATTACAAATAGCCTCGGTGGGACAGGCTGCAAGCAGCCACGCCAGGCGGTTTCGAGCCTCCATCTGTCCTTTATCCGACGCAGACTGGTACCACCTGACAGCCTCGCCAAAATCACGTGTTACGCCGCTACCGGACCGATACATATAACCAAGCGCGTTCTGTGCATCCGCATGCCCGGCGTTTGCAGCCGATGTATAGAGCTCAACCGCCCTGGCAGGATTCTTCGCCACACCTGCTCCCGCTTCAAACAAGCGCCCAAGAAACAAAGCAGCCTCGGACGAGCCGTTTTCAACAGCCTGCTCAAGCCATTCTGCTGCTGCCCGATCATCACGGTTAGTACCTTCACCGTTAAAATACATCGCGCCGATTGGGCCATATGCTGGCGCGTAATCCTGTTCCGCCGCTGTCTTGTAAAGCGCCAGCGCACGGCCGGAGTCTGCAACAACCCCCTTGCCGCTCCGGTACAGCCTTGCCAGGTTGACCGCCGCCGCTGCGAATCCACTTTCGGCTGCCCGCTCATAAAACCCGGCGGCTTCAACAGGCGAGTTATCTACCTGCTCGGCAAGGATACCCAGTTGATTGAGGGCCAGTGCAGAGTCCGGATCAATAGTGCTGGCTTTTTCAAGGTCATCGCGGGCGAGCTCAAAACCACCCAACAAACTGTAGGCAATACCGCGATTTGACAGTGCAGCAACCCGATCGGCCTCGCTGATTGCAGGATCATCAAGTGCCGCTGTCAGAATTGCGATGACGTCCTCATAGCGTCCTTCAGCCGCAGCTAGCGCCGCATCATCGAAGGAGGATGCCTGAATGCCAAAAGCAATCGTGACAAGCAAAACTGCCAGGTAAGATACTTTCAACGAACTCTTCAAGTGTCTCTCCAATTGTTCAATCATCGCGCCGACTGTAAAACGCGGCCGGCAAGGATAAACTACCCGCGGCCTCTGTGCACGAATTGCTAAAAGCCGCGTTATTAAACATCCCGATAAATCCTGCCGCGGGCAATAACGGGTTCGAGCAGCGACAGGTCTCCTGGTTCAACGTCATTGCCATCGGGGAATGGTGGACCCGACCGGACACCCAAACCAGACAACACCGCTGGATGCTGGTAATAGCACGCCATTACTTCACGTGCGAGGTGGTTCAAAAAACCCGCTTGGGCAGCACGGAGCTCCGCCAGTGTGTTGTCCTCCAGGTTGCTCGGCAAATCTGTGCCAATCTGCTCCTGCGACCATGCGGCAACACCGTCCAATCCTTCAACCAGACCAGGCAGTAGTGCTGGCGAGACTTCCGATAGCCATTGTACGAATCCAATCTCGGCAGCAGATGGCATAAGTCCATCAGGACTTGGCGGCACCATCAGCTGTAGCAGGCTGTTCAGGGTTCCGCGCTGTATGCTCGTTAACGGATGATCAGTGCCAATAATGTCCATTTGGGCCTCAGTCGAATAGGTTCGCGAGATTCTGCTTCATTTTATCAGTGATATAGAGTGCAAGCGCCTGCATGGTAGTCGTTGGGTTCCCTGCAGCAGAGGTTACAAAAATGCTGCCATCAACAACAAACAGGTTTTTCACGTCATGGCTGCGACCCCACTCATTCACAACCGAATTGGCAGGATCAGTGCCCATTCTGGCGGTCCCCATGAGATGCCAGCCCGCATAGCGCATAGGCCCAAAAGAATTGATCCGCCACGCGCCTGCAGCCTCCATCACTTCACGTCCTCGGGCCAGGCCAAAGGCCAACATTTTTTCGCTGTTCTCACCAAGCCGGTAAGTAATCTTAGGCGCGGGTATACCATTACTGTCACGGATCTCAGGGTCGAGCGTCACGGTGTTTGTCAGTTCCGGCAGATCTTCGATGCATACACCGCAATAGGCATCAGTGCCGAAGTACCGGCGGAAGGCATCGTGGTGCCCGGCACCCCACGGGATGTCCCCGCTGGCCATGCCAGCCTGCGCGGCCACTACTGCAGAGGAACCACGTGTAATCTGCAGACCAAAGCCCCTGACAAAGTCATGTTCCGGCCTGGTTTCGTAAAACTCCTGGCTAAGCAGGCAAGTACCCTGCGGGCCCAGATGCGAGGAAAGCCCTGGCTCAAACACGCCGTGGACGATACCCCAGGGATGCAGCATGAGATTCTTGCCTACCAGACCCGATGAATTGGCCAATCCGTTCGGGAAGCGGGACGAAACGGAATTTAGCAACAGGCGGGGTGTACCAACCCCATTACAGGCGAGGATAACGACTTCTGCCCGCTGGTGACGTTCGTTGCCGTCCTTGTCAAAGTAGGTGACGCCTGTTGCCATGCCTGTGTCGTCAACAGTGATTTCGCGAACACGACACTGTGTACGGAGTTCAACGCCTCGTTGAATGGCCAGTGGCCAGTAGGTGACGTCCGCGCTGGACTTGGCGCCCTGCGCACAGCCCGAAATACAGGGCCCAAGATTGATACATTTGTCACGTCCCGCATAAGGTTCGCTGACAATTGCAGCATCCGAGGGCCACCAGTGCCACCCCAGTTTGTTGAACCCGCGGCCGATAATATTGCCTATCTCGCCAATGGGTAATGGCGGGCAGGTTGGCGTCTTGGGCGGATAAGCAGGATCACCTGCAAGCCCCGAAACACCTATATTCCTGTCGTTTTCCGCGTAAAAAGGTTCGAGTGTGGTGTAGTCAATCGGCCAGTCCTCGGCAACGCCATCAAGGGATTTGGTCCGGAAATCGGATGGATGGAAGCGGGGAAAGTGAGCCGCATAAAGCACCGTACTACCACCTACACCATTAAAGTTAACAATTGAGATCGGCGACGACTCTGTGTCATTGATCGGGTAGTCAGACGCGAACTTGCGAAGATTGGGACTGCTGGCCCACTTTGTGCTGCGCAGGTGTTCCCAGTGCTGGAAGTTTGACGGGTAATCACCAGTTTGCATCCAGTCACCCTGGTCCATGCAGACGATACGCATCCGGGTATCTGCCAGGTTATAGGCTGCCGCAGCACCCGTAGCGCCAGCACCTATGATAAGCACATCAACGACATCTTCACTCATCAGCCGGGGTACCTGTAACAACGAAGGAATCCGGAGTTTAACAATCTGGTCACATTGATGCCCCTCACCTGGCGGAGAAAGTCCGCACAATTTGTCAGTTCCAGCCGCTACACGGCATCCACTTCCGGCTGGACAAACTATTGGACGAAAACTATACCTATATTTTTCATAGAGTTAGAACCCTCTTGCTTGCTGGCACGAGAAGTGCATATCCTCTTGTTGAAACTAAAAGGAAGCGCACCTCGAGCGCAGCAAAGGGACAAAAATGGCTCAGCAGGAAGAAGACACTGGCAACACGCGGGCAAAGAGCAGAAGCTATACGCCAGATGAGGAACATCAGCTGATTGCTTTTGTTATCGATGAATGTGGCGGTCAGTTTGGCCTGCAAGAGGCTAGGGAGATTGCCACCCGGCTCAACAAGAAGCCAGCAAGTATCGTCGCCAAGGCCCGCAGCCTGAACCTGAATTATCGAACCGAGGCCCATCAGATTCGTAATATGACACAGACCGGCGAGACAGCGTCAATCGCAACCGCTTCGTTTGACTGGTTGAATCCCGACCATTGGCCTGAATCGCTGTCGATGCTCGCTGAACAGTGGCAATTTCGCGGCCAGGAGGGTCTTTGGGCCGTTAGAAAAGGCGATTTACTCGCCAAATTGCATGCAGATGCGGATGCCATTCGCGCGGATAGCCTGTTTGAAGCCCACGAGATCGAAGCGAAACGAGACGCCCGGCGTGCAGAGCTCGAATCAGCCTTCCTGATGTCCATGACCGACAAAGTAAAATTCTGGCCATCCATCTTTAGATCAAAAACACTGGATCTTGAAACGCTCGAGAAGAGGTTTGAAAAAAAGGGCCGCCTGGCAGAGTTCAGAGCTGCACACGACGAATACCAGGAACGCTGTGCGCAGATCGAAGATCTGCCGGTGGACGAGCTACTCGATCGAGCGGTAGTTACGCAACGACGCTTCGAACAGATGGCGCCAATGCGGCGCGCGGCGTTTGAAACGGAAATGGCAACGATCAAGGCTTATGACAAGTTCAAGGAAACACTCAATCAATTGCCCCGCGAGGACATTGATAAGCGTTTGGACAAACTGAAGTCAGAGTTCCTGTACGTTCGCAGGGCGCGCGTCTGGTACGCCGAATTCGAGAATTTCATGAATGAGGTTGGGACGAACGGCACCTCACTCCCCGCCGGTGGTAACGAGTCACCGGTACGCCTGCTGCAACATGACTTCCTGCTTGGCATGGAACATAGACTTAACCTCTACTGGCGGTTGCACCAGGTTCGCGAAAAAGCCTTCGCGCAGTCCCTCACTGACGAGATCGGTCGACTTGGTTATCTTGAGAGCAGACTCACTGAAATGTACCGTCGCAATGAGCCGGCTGCCGTCTGCGACCAAATCATCGTAGAGTTTCTGAAAACGGTAGAAAGGCCTGATGTTCTGAGAACGGTAAGGCAAACCGAAGCCGAGAGAGCTGCCTTCCTGCAAATTGACCACAATGCCAGACGCGCCGTGTGGGAAGAATTCAAGCTGCGAAGTATTAAAGGCACCGCGAACATTACGCGCCGGTTCAACGAACTTAAAAACATCGTGCGATTCACACCTGAATGGATCCGGGAGTACAAAATTTTCCAGACAGACCTCCTGGCCCAACGCTCCATGGACGCAAGCCGCAAGAACAGCAAGCAGGAGATTGGCGACGTTGAATCGTTTATCCATCGCCTTGTCTTGCGCATTGAACTGGAACTAGAAGTGGATATCGCCTACCGCTCGCTGGAGCAGAAACTGACCCTGGCTGGCGACGACGATAACCTGCGCACCAACAACCGACTCATAGCGCAGCAGATCAAGGCGCGAGCTGCAGATGAAATTCTCAAGATAAAGATTGAGTTTCTCAACGCCAACGATGTCGCACTGCCAGGCCACCCGGAAAAGCGGGTTGTCTCCATGCAGAAGTGGCGCTCCTGACAGGCCGGGTCAGATCCACCACCGATTTTTCCCTGTTGGTTTGACCCGAACCCACAATTGCACAATCATGCAACCTGTAACAATCGGCATCACTTTGCATGTACATTCTTGGCATTTCAGCCTACTACCATGACGCAGCAGCGGTACTTCTCTGCGATGCAAACATTATTGCAGCGGCACAGGAAGAGCGGTTTACACGTAAGAAACACGACGCCGCTTTCCCGGCGAACGCCATAAGCAGTTGCCTCGCGCTTGGTGACATTCAGCTCGATCAAGTTGACGATATCGTGTTTTATGACAAGCCGATCCTGAAATTCGAACGTCTGCTTGAAACTTACCTGAGCCACGCACCACACGGGTTTCGATCTTTTGCGAAATCCATGCCCATCTGGCTCAAGGAAAAGCTGTACCTGAAGAGTGTGCTGAAAAAAGAACTCAAAGCACTGCTGCCTGGCAAATCCTCGACTCTGCCCCGCTTGTTGTTTAACGAGCATCACCAGTCACATGCGGGATCGGCCTTTTTCCCAAGCCCTTTTGAGTCTGCTGCTGTGCTTTGCCTCGACGGTGTTGGCGAGTGGGCAACAACGTCAGCCTGGCACGGGACCGGTAATCGACTGGAACCCCTCTGGGAAATTCGCTTTCCGCACTCCCTCGGCCTGCTTTACTCTGCTTTCACCTACTACTGCGGCTTTAAAGTGAACTCCGGCGAGTACAAGCTGATGGGACTCGCACCGTACGGTGAGCCAAGGTTCAGGGAACTGATACTGGACCACCTGATCGATGTCGCAGCCGATGGCACATTCCGCCTCAACATGACCTACTTTGACTATCCGACCGGGCTGCGGATGACTGGTCGCCGCTTTGCGCAGCTTTTTGGTCGACCCGCTCGCAATCCAGAGGCTGAACTGGACGACTTCCATATGGATATCGCCCGATCCATCCAGGCTGTTACCGAGCTGATTGTCACACGTCTTGCCAGAACTGTTACCAGCGAACTCGGCACAACAAACCTCTGCCTGGCTGGTGGCGTTGCACTTAATTGCGTCGCAAACAGCAAAATACTGTCGGAAGGCGCAGTTCAGAACCTGTGGATTCAGCCAGCATCCGGCGATGCCGGCGGCGCGCTAGGCGCGGCTTTGAGTGCCTACTACGAATATCACGACCGCCCACGTGTGCCAGACGACAACATGATGCGTGGCGCGTTTCTCGGCCCTGCTTACACAGCCAGTGCGATAGAGCAGGAGCTAAAGATATGTTCTGCCACGTTTGAGCGGCGAGATAACACTGATCTCAATGCATACGTTGCAACCCGAATTGCCGAAGGTGCCGTTGCAGGATGGTTCCAGGGCAGAATGGAATTTGGCCCGCGCGCACTCGGCGGACGATCTATTCTTGGTGATCCACGCAATCCGGCCATGCAGTCAGTGATGAACCTGAAAATAAAATTTCGCGAATCGTTTCGACCTTTTGCGCCCGCAATTAATGAAGAATCGGTTCAGGACTACTTTGATTTCAATGGAACCAGCCCCTACATGCTTCTTGTCGCCGATGTGAAGGATGAACACCGCCTGCAGGCTTCAGGCAAATCGCTCACGGGTATCGGTCGGCTCAATGAACCACGCTCTACAATTCCCGCAGTAACCCACCTTGACTACTCGGCAAGATTGCAGACGGTAAGCCGCGAGACTAATCCCAGGTTCCACGCGCTCATTGAAGCCTTCCAGCAAAAAACGGGCTGCCCACTACTCGTCAATACGTCATTTAATGTCCGGGGCGAACCGCTGGTTTGTTCCCCGACCGATGCCTATCGTTGTTTTATGCGTACAGACATGGACCTGCTGGTGATAGAAGACTTTGTGCTTGAGAAATCAGCCCAGCCGCCATGGGTTGAAGCCGGCGAGTGGCGTGACGAATTTGAACTGGACTAGCCCATGGCACTAATCAGAATCGAGCCAGGCACACACCGCGAACTGCGCCATTTTGGCCTGCTCCTCGGCGTCTTAATCGCGGCGCTGTTTGGCGGCCTACTACCCTGGTGGCTTGAATACGCAGTACCTGCCTGGCCATTCGCGATCGCACTGCCACTCAGTGTTGCTGCGCTGCTAAAACCAGCCCTGTTATCCAGACTCTATATCGTGTGGATGATAATTGGGCACTACATGGGCTGGCTAAATACCCAGATTGTGCTGCTGCTGATGTTTTTTCTGGTCATCCTGCCAGCCGGTCTTGTGTTCCGGATAGCCACGAGGTCAAATCAGCAGACTGGTTCAACCTACCGCCAACCAAAAGACAAGCGAGATCCAACACACATGGAGCACCCCTACTGATGTGGGAACTGATCCTTGACCTCTTGGGGTATATGCGCACGCGCAAGAAGTACTGGATGGCACCCATTCTGATTGTGTTTTTACTGCTTGGTGGCCTGATTGTATTGACCCAGGGATCGACCATTGCCCCTTTTATCTATACCCTTTTCTAACGAAGCATTGCCGTCCAAAGCTTGCCGAAGCTAATACCCCTGACTCTACTGTTAGTGATATTCAGGGGGCATGCAGAGGCTTTGCACATAACTGGTTTGCAGCTCGCGTCCAGGCGCAACCTGCATCAGCGTCCGCATCGGCTGTCTAGATAGACCGTCTAGATAGACCGTCTAGATAGACCGTCTAGATAGCCCTTCTAGATAGACCTTCTAGATAGACTGGTGCACTGAGCCCAGTGCTTCAAGCAGCAAATCAACCTCTGCTTCCGTGTTGTATAGATGCAGCGATGCACGACTTGATTCTGGCAGGCCGTAGGCTTCATGGAGAGGTTGGGCACAATGAAATCCGGAACGAATCATGATGGAAAACCGGTTGCTGAGTATCCTTGCCAGTCCCTGTGCTGGTAGTCCATCCATACGGAAAGTAACAATCCCTGTCTGGTGCGCAACCGACTCCGGCACCAGCAAATGTACCCCTGCAATATCTTCGATACCTTTTCGCAATCGAGCAGCAAGCGCGGCGGTGTGTTGTTCTATCTCCTCCACACCTATCCGTTCAAGGTAAGCGACGGCAGCTCCGAGACCAATCACACCTTCGATATTGGGCGTTCCTGCTTCAACGCCCCAGGGAAACGGACGCGCCTCAAATTCGTCAATATGCGCCTGGTGAACCATTTCTCCACCCAGATAATGAGGCGAGACCGGATTGCGCCCACCTTCCTTCTGGTAAAGCACGCCAACACCGCTAGGTCCCAGCATCTTGTGACCTGAAAAACAGGCAAAATCACAATTCAGTTCCAGGACATCAACCACCTCGTGCCCCACGGATTGAGACAGGTCCAGCAAAACCTCACTGCCATGCTGGTGAGCAATGCTGATAAGTTCCTCCACGGGATGCCTGATACCAAGCGCGTTGCTGATTGTGGCGATCGTAACTAAAGAAGGCTTCCGTTCACTGATAACAGCCGCGGCTTTTGCAAGATCCACTCGCCGGTCAGCATCAACCTCCAAAAAGAAGTGATCGTGTGCGAGCCAGGGCAACAGGTTTGAATGGTGTTCAACGACGGTCAAGGCCACCGGCCCTTCGATGCCTGCCTGCTTTCGAGAAATTGCGACGAGATTGATAGCCTCGGTCGCATTTCGGGTAAATGCAATCTCCCGGCTATCCGCATTAATGAAGCGGGCAACGTCCGCCCGGGCCTGTTCGAAACGGTCAGTCGCTTCTTCACTCAAGAGATGTACTGATCTGTGAACATTCGCTGTGCATTCAGTGTAAAAACCGGTAACCGCATCGATGACTGGCTGCGGTTTCAGAGAAGTCGCACCTGAGTCAAGATAGACCAGTGGTTTTCCATCCAGTTTGCGCTGCAGAATTGGAAAATCTTCTCTATGAGTCGGTGACAGTAGTTTTTGCAATGTTGATTATCTCGACGGATTTTCGTGAAAACGATGCTGTGAGTTACTCTGCACGAGACGGTACTTGCCAGACGCTTCGGGTGGTATTCGTCGCACCTTGCGAACCGAAAGCTTCACTTCTGCATCCTGCAACATCTGCTTGAAGCCGACCTGTAGCGCCTCAATGTCCGGTTCAAGATCCGAAGGGACAAGCTCCAGCAGAAAACGCAGGTCATCCTGCTGCAGGAGCCTGAAAAACTCGATGCCAGGTGAAGACAGGAAAAAGTCCGTCATCTCATCCGGTGTCACAATTCTGTGGTGACGAGTAACAATCGTTTCGTCGATGCGCCCGCAGACCTCAAACTGCAACTGCCCGGTACCCGACTGGTCCGGTCCCGGCACGATTCTACCCACGTCGCCGACTGCATACCGGATCAACGGAGAGGCAAAATTCCGAAGATCGGTCACAATCATCTCCCCGACTTCACCAGGTGCGACAGGTTTGCCTGCTCGCTCGAACTCGATGATAAACAAATGCTCAAATAGCACCTGCACACGACTCGCGCCTTGATCAAGAGCCATCGTGCCGAGTTCTGCTGTGCCGTAATTCTCCCTGAAAGTAGCCCCTAAACGCTGCTCTATGGCATCTGCCATCACCCGACTGGCTTTACCACCGGACGGCCGCAGCACCACACCAGAATCAAGTTTTCGGTCGCCAGCGCGGACCGCAAGCATCCAGAAATAGAATGGGAATGCACGGATTGTCGAGGGGCCGATTCTACTGAACTCGTCGAAGTAATGATCAATGACAGCGTCACTCACCAAAGTGCCGTCGACGCCAGGGGCTGGCATCACAAAGTCATTCCAGAGCAATCGACTGGCAAGTCGGGACACTATCTCCCGCTTCGTCGTCACCCGCTCCCGACCACTCGACATCATCATTTCGAGAATGGAAGCACCTATCGGCGTTGCCTGAACACCTTTCAGGCCGCACCGCTCGTAACAGTCGTCCGGTGGAATCGTCAATACCCGGCCAGTGCGCTCTGTTGAGTACTTTACGATGAGGTCTGCCGCGCGATCCCAGTCCCGCTTGGCTTCATCCTGAAACACCATCACCCTGCTCGAAGTACCAGAGGTCGCGACCTGGTAGAGCGAATGCGGTTCATACCGCCTGTTTACCAGCCTGTCTGGAAAATTTGCCCTGAGATCATCCTTGGTAACAATCGGAAGATCCGCGATGTCTGTAATTGAGCGCAAGCGCAGTTCAGGTAAGCCGCTATATAAATCCCTGTAAAGCGGTACCTGGCTGGCTGCGTCCGAGATCAGTAAATTTAATGCATCAACCCGCGCCCGATCGCGGACAGGCACAGATATACTCGCCGAACGAAGCAAGGCAGCAAGATTCTTGAGTGTGCCGTAAAGTATATCGATCACCTGACCACAAAAAGGTCCCTATTTTGTCAACTCCAGGTTCCCTAGACAATCAGTCCGCCTCGAAGGATATACTGGTATTTCTCTGCTGGAGTTTGGTGACGCTGCTTCTAACCACAGCAACATTGTGGTTTTTCGCGCGCGCAGATCGATTCGAAATTCAATCAGAAAACCTGATTGGTGCGCAATCTAGCTGGCAAACAACGGGGGATGTTTCCATATCGCCAGACGGCACAATCAACCTCCAGAATCCGCAGCAACCCGGCCGTAGCGCACTCTTCAACGAGATTGATATGCCGCCCTCCAGGCAAATTTTGCTGGCCGCAAAGGTCACTCTTCGTAACGTTGAGACGGGAGACCAATTTTGGCAGTTAGCCAGAATCGAACTGGAAGGCAGGCGCGCGGGCGAAGACTCAAAATGGGAATGGATACGGGACGCCAAATTGTTAGCTGCTGCCGGTACCGGGTCTTTCGTATCAGAACGCATGGTGTCAATTCCGCACGAGTTCCAACAGATTCGAGTTGTCTGTGACCTGACCGGGGCCACCGGTTTCATGTCCGTACACAACCTGACAGCACGAGTAGTCACAGAAAGAGAAAGTACTGTCACTCATCGACAAGGGCTTGCGCTGGTGTGGGCCGTTATCGCGGTAATAGCCATCGCGACCCTCTGGCGTAACCAGTTTCGTTTTGAACTTGTAGCCATAGTCGCGGCTGGCGTTGTTCTCTTCCTGACCCCCGCCTGGGCACGCACCTGGATTTATCCAATGGACCAACTCCTGCGGTTCTCACTCGAACACACCATGCTTTTCTTCCTGCTAAGCGGGTTATTACTTTACCGGCTTGGCGCTCGTGCCCATGCCGGTACCAATCCTGGCATTCTGATTGGATACCTGATCTGCATTGCAGTCGCGTCCGAAACTGCCCAATTGTTCACGCCAACCCGCGGCCCTTCTATAATAGACTGTCTGTCGAATCTGGGCGGTATCGGCGCAGCCTACCTGCTATGGTGGGGGACAATCACGCCTGCTTTTTCAAAAGCACCAGACTGAACTATAGTTGTCCGATTGATACGAGGTCTTATCCATGCAGTGTTCAAAGTGCGGGAGCAAATTCGAAGTTGTTGTATTCAATGATGTGGAGATTGAACGCTGCACGGGTTGCAACGGCCTCTGGTTTGACATGCTGGAGAAAGAGGATCTCGTGCGCATGCAAGGCTCTGAATCCATCGATATTGGTGATCCAGCCGAAGGCGCAAGATTCGATAGCTTCCGCAATGCGCGTTGTCCCAAATGCAACGTGAGAATGGTACATATGGTCGACAAGGACCAGTCACACATCCACTATGAATGCTGTCCAACCTGTTACGGCTGCTTTTTCGACGCAGGTGAGTTCCGTGATCTGAAAGAGCTAACGGTTGCAGAAAGATTCGCCAGCATGCTGAGTACCCTGCGTTCCCATCTACGCGATTAGCCATTGGCTGACAGGCAACGCCCAAGAAAGTTGTAAATTTCTGTTTACGATTAACTGTGTGACCTGCACACCAGAGAAGAATAAGATCTGGTAACAATAGAATTGTCCGCTTGACAGCATCAAGAACACCGAGGTGACAGGAAGCGTCTCCTTGTGACCAAAGTCGCAAAATTCATGCGCAGCACCGCGCATTTCAGGAAAAGGAAATCCCAAAAACACAATCCTCCACCCCTGCAAGTTGGGGAAAGAGTATTGATTTTATTGACTTTTATTTCCCTTTATTTGGGAAAGGAAAATCTGGCAAGGATTTTGCTCCTATCTGTTCATATCGATTTGCAGTCATACCGACTGACCTGGATAAAGCAAAGACGCAAAGCCTGGCAAAGGGATATCTGGACATGAAACGTTGCGTACAACATATAGCAATAGGCACAGCCTGCATTTTGTCGATGCTCGCACTAGCGCCCGGACAAGACAGCGTCAGCGTGCTGGCAAAGCCCGCCGGGACTCCTGCTGGTTCAGTGCAAGTTCCCCAATCCGCTACTTTCCCGAACGTGGCCATAACACAGCGTCGCGCGCTGCAGTGGGAACTACAATCACTGGATAGAGCAAACACTCGCGCATCAGCCACCGTCTACGATGCAGGTTCTACAAAGGCAAAGGCAAAGACAACGCAAAACAAGGCCATACCTCCAGCAATCAGAGCGCGCATGAGTGGCGCAGTAGCCGCCATCGCCGCTCAGGGTGGAAGTAAGGAAGTTGAACTGATTGTCGCGTATCGCGCCCCCTCTGCTGCCGGTGACGCTGAAGCAACCCGCATTGATATGCTGGGTGGGCTGGTATCACGCAACTATCCCGCACTGGGGTTCAAGGCGGTTTCAATTCGTGCTGACGACATTGTTGGCCTGGCCGGCGATGCAGATATTCGGATCATAGACCTGGACGCGCCTGTGGTTGCCGCCTCACCTTCAGCGCGCAAAACAATTGGCCTGCCAGAGGCCGACTCAAGGAAAATGCAACCCGTTTCGCCTGATGTTGCTGTTGCAATCATCGACTCAGGAGTTTCTGTTCATGCAGACCTGACACTCTTTCGCCATTTTGACTGCGAATCGGAACCAAAGCTCGGGTGTTTCGAGGCGTTTGATCCCACCGGCGACTATGACCTGTACGGCCATGGCACCCATCTTGCCGGCATCGTCGGCGGCAGCGGCCAACAATCAAACGGTGCGTACCACGGCATAGCACCCTCGGCCAACGTGCATTCTCTGCGCGCGCTTAACGGCGACGGCTCTGGCAGCACCGCAACGGTGTTGGCAGCCCTTGACTGGGTGCTCGCACATGGCGCTGAAAACAACATCCGCGTTATTAATATGTCACTCGGTAAGGCCGTCACCGAGAGTTGCGAATCGGACCCATTGTGCATGGCCGTTGAGGCAGTGTGGGACAGCGGAATTGTCGTGGTAGCGTCGGCCGGCAATTACGGAGACTATGGCGACTTTACGATTACGAGTCCAGGCAACTCGCGCAAGATTATTACTGTTGGGTCGCTAACCGACAATGGTACTGGCGCGAGTATCAAGGACGATTACGTTTCCACATATTCCTCACGCGGCCCTACAGCCATAGACCTGACGCTGAAACCCGACCTGCTTGCACCAGGCAATCGGTTTGTCGGCACCAGCCATGCCAACCAGAAGCTCAAGCATATGGTTGGTAACGAAGGCGTTAACTGTGGTGTCAACTGCGACGAACTCTACGCTGAACTCTCAGGTACCAGTATGGCTGCGGCGATTGTTTCCGGTGCAGCAACACTGATGCTCAGTCGTGACCCTGCCCTGTCACCCGCAACGGTGAAAGCTCGGTTGATGCGCTCTGCCAATAAACGACACGGTTTTAATCCCATAGACGCCGGCGCTGGCTTGCTCGATGTCAGTGCCGCTCTGGAGGACACCGGCATGGTCACTGGCGAAGCGCTTTCGCCACGCCTCGAAATTATTGAACTGGCATACGAGAGCCAATCCACCGCGCTTACCACCTCAGAAACAACGATCAAACGAAAGGAAGGCTTCAAAAAACTCGCCAAGGCTGATCTCACTAACACAGCAGAACGAACTGTGTATATTGAGGACACCAGTGTGCTGTGGGGTTCGGATTGGACGCCGGGCAGCATCTGGCGCGAGGGCGGTTCCTGGACGGCAGACTCACTGCAGCCGGGTAAGCTTGAAGTCAGCGAGACCGAATGGGCTGGTGAACTACCCACCATCAACGAAGACATCGAGGCTAATGGTTATTTCTGGGCCAATGGTTATTTCTGGGCCAACGGTTACTTTTGGGCCAACGGCTATTTCTGGGCCAATGGTTACTTTTGGGCTAACTCCGCCGCAGCAAAAGACTAATCTCTCGCCAATCGCGGTGGTACGCCCAGATTAAAGAACGCAAACCCGAATACGTCTGCCAGAACTTCAATCTGCTTTGATATCGACGTACCAGCACCGTGCCCAGCCTGTGTTTCGATTCGTATCAGCACCGGGTTGTCTCCAACCTGACTCGCCTGTAGCGTCGCAGCGAACTTGAAAGAGTGGGCCGGCACTACCCGATCGTCGTGGTCGCTGGTCGTAACAAGGGTTGCCGGATAACTGACACCCGGCTTCACGTTGTGCAGCGGCGAATAGCCACGAAGGTATGTAAACATTTCCACACTGTCCTCCGCCGTCCCGTAGTCATAAGCCCATCCAGCACCGGCAGTAAACGTGTGGTAGCGCAACATATCAAGCACGCCAACAGCCGGCAACGCGACCTTCGCCAGCTCCGGGCGTTGAGTCATGACAGCACCTACCAGCAAGCCACCGTTCGATCCGCCCCGCAAGGCAAGGTGCTTATGCGATGTATACCCCTTGTCGATGAGATACTCGGCTGCTGCAATAAAGTCATCAAACACATTTTGTTTGTTAGTCAATGTGCCCGCCTTGTGCCAGGCCTTGCCGTACTCGCCTCCACCGCGAATATTAGGTACTGCAAGCACACCGCCCTGCTCCAGCCAGAGTGCGTTACCCAAGGAGTATGCAGGCGTCAGGCTGACATCAAATCCACCATAACCGTACAGGATAGTGGGATTGTTACCATCAGGTGTAACATCGGTACGGTGCGTAATGATCATGGGAATACGCGTACCATCTTTTGATGAATAGAAAACCTGTGTCGAGATAAAGGCGTCGACATCAAAGTCTGCTGCCGACGCACGATAGATGCGCGAACTGGCTGACGCCACGTCAAACGCATAGATGGTAGGCGGCGTCTTGTAGTTGGTAAACGAGTAGTAAAGTGTTGTGTCTTCGACCTTTCCTGAGATAGAACTGGCACTGCCCAGGCCAGGCAATTCAATTTCCCGCAGCCGATTACCGGCGTAGTCGTGCTGGTAAATGCGGGAAATGGCGTCAGTCATGTACTCCGCAAACAGAAATCCGCCCCCCGATGACAGCGTCAGCACGTCTTTTGCTTCAGGAATCACGTCAACCCAGTTGGCAGGCGTTGGGTCGGCTGCGTCTACCATGACCACGCGCCCGTTAGGCGCATCCAGGTTAGTCTTCAGAAATAGCTTGTCACCCTTGCTATCAACGACATGGGTATCTGAGTCAAAGCTGGTCAGCACGGGCACGAGCCCAGCGCCTT
This sequence comes from uncultured Pseudomonadales bacterium, assembly GCA_964351065.1. GTDB lineage: Bacteria > Pseudomonadota > Gammaproteobacteria > Pseudomonadales > Azotimanducaceae > JANQJA01. Next base: position 2,567 of record CAYGNA010000010.1, on the reverse strand, counting down.
TACGCCGCAGGTCTCGAATATAGAGGTCATTGCCGGAAGTGGTCTGACTACCCAGAATGGAAAGGAAACGTCCATCCTCTGTCACAGCTGCGCTGACGTAGCGACGCTTCTCACCCGGCGTGTCGCCAAACACCACCTCATCTTCAGATTGAGGTGTGTCCAGTTGATGAAAGTAGAGCTTGTGCTGGTCAACTTTTGCAGAGAGTTCGCTGCCGTCCGGCTTGTCATAACTGGAGTAATAGAATCCTTCATTGCCACGCCAGTCGATACCTGAAAATTTGACGTCAACAATGGGTGGCTCCAACGTCGCACCAGTCTCCGCATCCAGCACAAATATCCTGCGCCAGTCGCTACCGCCTTCAGAAATGGCGTAGGCCAGCCTCGACCCATCCTTGGAAAAAGCAACTTGCGCCAGTGACGTAGTACCATCCTTGCTCAAGCTGTTCGGGTCCAGAAACACTTCTGGCTCGCCATCTGCCAACTGTCGATACAGGACATCCTGATTCTGCAAACCCGTGTTGCGATAGAACCAGGTATAGCGTCCTTCCCTGAATGGAGCGCTTTCCCTTTCATAGTTGACGAGCGTCGTCAGGCGCCCTCGCAGCCGATCAAGATAGGGAATCTGGTCGAGGTACGCATGGGTTACCGCGTTCTGTTCGCGAACCCAGGCGGCGGTCTCAGGACTTCGATCATCTTCCAGCCAACGATAGGGGTCAGGGACATTAACGCCAAAGCAAGTATCGATCACATGACCTTTTCTGGTGGCTGGGTACTGCATGGTTTCTCGTCTACCTTCAACAGAGTAAGCCGTGGCATCATGCCTATCCATTGAACAGTGAGCAAATCGCCATGAAAATGAAAGCGGCCGTGATCTCGCCTCAGGGTCTTGTCATTCTGAGTATCGACAAACCCACGCCAGGTCCTAACCAGATTCTGGTAAAAGTCATGTTTGCCGCGCTCAACCGTGCTGACCTGGCAATGTCGGGAGGACATAAACATGGCGCTGCCGGCGGGTCAGGCGCCATTGCCGGGCTTGAGTGGTCTGGTGTGGTGGCAGAGACCGGCAGTGAGGTTACTGAATACCAGCCTGGTGACCGGGTTATGTGTTCCGGTGTTGGCGGCTACGCCGAGTATGCACTGTGTGATCCTGCCCGTTGCAACCCGATTCCGGTAACTCGCGATGGTGACAATGGTTACAGTTTTGAAGAAGCTGCAACCCTGCCCGTGGCGCTGCAGACCATGCACGATGCCGTCGTCACCAATGGGCAACTACGGTCAGGCGAGTCTGTCCTCATCCAGGGCGCAAGCTCCGGGGTTGGCATTATGGGCATGCAAATTGCCCGATACCTGGGCGCATCTTTGGTCATCGGTAGTTCCACTCATGCAGGGCGCCGCAAACAACTGCTCGAGCACGGCGCAGATATGGTGATAGACACCAACGACCCACTCTGGCCAGCGGAGGTGCAGTCAGCCACTGACGACAAAGGCGTTGACCTGATAGTGGACCAGATCTCCGGCTACGTCGCCAACGACAATATGAAAGCGGCGCGGGTTACTGGCAGAATTGTCAACGTGGGGCGATTGGGTGGCATGAGCGGTGAGTTCAACTTTGATTTACATGCCCTCAAACGCATTACCTATACAGGCGTGACTTTCCGAACACGCAGCCGGGCTGAGGTTGAACTGATCAACAGGGCCATGCGCCAGGATTTATGGGAAGGCCTGGAAAGCCGGGCGTTTTCTATACCAATTGACAGAATTTTCTCTCTGGATGAAGCCGCAAGTGCCCAGGAATACATGGCGCGCAACCAGCACTTTGGCAAAATCCTGCTGGCGCTTTGATCCGGTGACAACACCGTTTAGTCTGGCAACGCAGCCTGCCAGCCAAGGCGCAGCCGGGCCGAGAGTTCTTCAACAATTTTACGATGATCAGGATCAGCCGCAAGATTGGTGTATTCATAGGGATCTTGTTCGACGTCGTAAAGCTCAATCAGTGTTTCACCTTTCCCGGGAGCCAGTGGCACCCATTCCGTGTAACGGTAGCGGCGTTCGCGCAGCGTACTTCCGAGGTAACCTTCACGCCGGGACTCAGAGAATGCGGCTGATTTCCATGGTCGTGCCGGGTCGCCAAGCAATGGCTTGAAACTAATGCCTTCAAGTGCGTGCGCCGGGTCGGGCAGATTGGCCAGGTCAACAAGCGTCGGGTACAGGTCGACCAGTTCGACGAACCCTTCCGCGACTTTGCCTGCATTTGCATTACCAGGCAGACGCACGATTAGAGGTACGCGGATCGACTCCTCAAATTGAACGGTTTTGCGCCAGAGACCGCCGTGTTCGTCCAGCTGAAAACCATGATCGCTGGTGAGCACCACAATGGTCGAGTCTGCGAGATCGAGGATATCCAGCGCATTCAGCAGTTCACCGACATAAGAGTCCGTCATTGTCACCATGGCATGGTAAGCGGCGATCGCCTGCTTGAGCTGCCACTGCGTGTGGTTTGCATCGTCACTGGCAATGGCAAATGCAGGGTCCGGGATAACGGTGCCAGCCGCGGCCGGGGGCTTGCG
>CAYGNA010000009.1:0-30711 GCA_964351065.1 uncultured Pseudomonadales bacterium | reverse complement strand
GCAGGTACCACCTGAACCACAGGCGATTGTTATGCACCTTGATCCAGGTCTTGCTTTTGGCACGGGGACCCATCCGACCACACGTCTTTGCCTGGAGTGGCTCGACCAGAAGTTGTTGCCAGGGGTATCTGTGCTCGACTTTGGCTGCGGTTCCGGCATTCTCGGTATTGCAGCTTTGTTACTCGGCGCAACGGAAGCCATCGGGGTCGACAACGATCCCCAGGCCATCGTCGCAACCCGGGAGAATGCAATCAAGAATGGAATGCTGGACAGCATGGTCCTTTATTTGCCCGAGCAGATGCAGCCCCGCCAGTTTGATCTTGTATTGGCGAATATTCTCGCCCAGCCCCTGATTAACCTGGCGCCTCTGCTGCAGGAATACATGTTGCCAGGCGCGAACCTGGTGCTCTCGGGCATCATGGAGAGCCAGGTTGACTGGGTTATCGCCGCCTATCCTGCGATACGGTTCGATATCGAGATTTCAGATGGCTGGGCGAGACTTGCGGGAAAACTCGCATGAGCGGCTTTGTTCCTGTGACGCGCTGTCCGTTCTGTGAAACAACGTTTCGCGTGACCGAGACACAGTTGAACGCCGCACGGGGAGCAGTTCGTTGTGGCGCCTGTTTGCAGGTTTTTCTTGCCCCGGATCATTTTGTGCTGGAAGAGGGGATGAAACCCGACAGCTTGACCGCGACGTCTGCAACTGATCCTTCCTATGAGGACGAGAACACAGCGGAAGACAAAACTTCAAACGAATTTACCTCGGCTGAATCCACGCCGGACGAATCCACGCCGGACGAATCCACGCCGGACGAATCCACGTCGGACGAATCCACGCCGGACGAATCCACGTCGGACGAATCCACAGCAGCAAAGATTGGGCCTGTCTACCACACGGAGTGGGCCGACGATACATCAATCCCGGCAGGGCTGGATGAAGTTCAGTCGTACTCGATTTCTGATGACGAGGCCAACCCGGATACCATCGAGCAGCCACCTGGCGACACAGTGATTGTGTCTGAATGGGTGCCGGCAGCGGTGTGTGGAGAAGTGCCGACAACTGTGCCTGAAGAAGTGCCGCAAGCGGTGTCCGAAGCGGTCGATAACGGTATCGACGCAGGCATGGATGAAACCGCTGAAACTTCGATGATCTTTGGCACGCCTGATCAACCGGGGCCAGCATTCTCGACCGAAGACCAGACGGGGGTTGCGTCAACTGATGATGGTCGTATCGACGAGGTTGCGGCAACCGCTGAAAAAGCGCAGTACTCGACGACAGGTGATACGTCGGCAGGCGAAGCGCTGCTTTCAACAGCCGCGACCTTCTATGATGGAACCAAGAGAGAGCATTCTGACGAAGGCCCTGCACACCCCTTTCCTGCACACTCCTATTCTGCACACCCGTATGATGAAGTCCTGCCGGAAGACGTGAGGCTCGATTTTGAACTGCCTGCACCGATACTTGTACTGGATGAATCCCCTGCGCGACCAGCACAGTGGCAGTGGTGGGTTGGTTCTGCTGTGCTTGCGCTAACGCTGGGACTGCAATACGCGTGGTTCAACATGTCGACCCTGGCGAATGAGCCGGTCATGCGCCCCTATGTCCAGACGACCTGTCGGGTCGTTGGTTGTGATGTACCCGAATTCAGCGATCCCGGCGCTCTGCGGGCAACAGACCTTGTGATCCGATCACACCCGAATGATAGCCGCTCACTGCTGGTCGATGCGGTGATTGAGAACAAGGCACCATTTCGGCAGGCATTTCCCATGCTGGAACTCAAGTTCGCATCGTTGAACCAGAAATTGATCGCTGCGCGGGCATTTCGACCGGTAGAGTATCTGGGTGGTGAAATGAGTGGGCTGAAGTACATTCCAGGCCGGACCGAAGTGAGGATTTCCCTGGAGATTGTGGATCCGGGCCCCAGGGCCGCGAGCTACGAACTGTCGGTGCTGTAAGGCAACTGGTAAACTCCACTTTCCCCAATGTAACTCACCTTTTCGATGCTAACGATTGGTCCATATTCCAACCCGAGTCGCGTCATTGTCGCGCCGATGGCCGGTGTCACCGACCAGCCCTATCGTAATTTGTGCCGTTCTCTGGGCGCGCATTGGGTGGTGTCGGAGATGATCACTAGCGATAGCCGGTTGTGGCAGACAAAAAAGTCTGACTTTCGACTCAGGTTCCATGACGAAGCGGAGCCCCGCTGGATACAGATCGCAGGCGCCGATCCCGCGATGATGGCTGACGCCGCAATCCAGAATGAAGCGAATGGTGCACAGATCATTGATATCAACATGGGTTGTCCCGCGAAGAAAGTGTGCAATCGCGCAGCAGGCTCCGCGCTGATGCGTGATGAGGCGCTGGTAGAACGCATACTGGCGGCAGTGGTCGGCGCGGTGAGTGTCCCTGTAACCCTGAAGATGCGTCTCGGTTGGTCCGCTGAGTTCCGTAACGCGGTCACTATTGCCCAAATCGCCGAGTCTCTTGGTGTCACGTTGGTGACGGTGCATGGGCGAACCCGCGCCTGCAAGTTTGAAGGTGCTGTTGACTATGATGCAATCGCTGAGGTGAAGTCAGCTGTTGGCTTACCGGTTGTCGCCAATGGTGATATCGATTCCGTCACCAGGGCACGGGATGTTCTGGGCCGAACCGGGTGTGATGCCATCATGATTGGTCGCGCTGCACAGGGACGCCCCTGGCTGCCTGCCGATATCGACAGGTATCTGCGGACCGGGACTGAACCAGAAAATTTGTCGCTCGCTGAGATAAAACGGCACATGCACGCACATATTCTCGGGTTGCATGAGTTTTATGGCGAATTGACGGGTGTGCGGATTGCGCGCAAGCATGTTGGCTGGTATCTGAAAGCGCATGATCTGGATAGTTTTACGCACAGTTTCAATCGGCTGGAGCGTGCGCAGGATCAACTCTGTGCGCTCGATAGTTTGGCTGATAATGAATCGCTGACGCATGAATCGCCGAGACGAATCTCGTCCTGACCAGGCAACGCCACCTGAGCGAGATGAACAGCAAAGAGGAATGAGCGATGACGCTGGCCGAAGCAGTGGAACATGCAGTAAAGAGTTATGTTACCAACATGGGCGATGAGCCAATCAGTGATTTGTACCACATGGTACTGTCAGAGATTGAGGCCCCGCTACTGGCTCATGTTCTCGAACACACCAACAATAACCAGAGCCAGACTGCTGCAATGCTCGGATTGAACCGGGGCACGCTCAGAAAGAAGCTGAAGAAATACGGGATGCTCTGAATCCCGGGACAAACTGCTGGATGCCTGCCTGCCTGCCTGCCTGTAGAGCAGCAAAGCATTGGCGCCAGGCCTGTTTCCTCGCCGGTATCTTTGCGTGGGCAACGATATCCCATTATCATCGCCCCCCTTCAAGTAATCACTCGGCTGGCCTGGGTTATGACCGATACGAATATACAAACCGCGCTTCTGAGCGTTTCTGACAAGGCCGGCATCATTGAGTTTGTCGACTGCCTCGCGAGACACGGCGTCTATATGCTGTCCACCGGTGGTACCCACCGCACCTTGTCTGAAGCAGGCCATGGTGTAGCTGAAGTTTCAGAGTACACGGGTTTCCCGGAAATGATGGACGGGCGGGTAAAAACACTGCATCCCAGAATTCATGGCGGACTGCTGGGCCGGCTCGACGCGGATGGTGCAGGACAGGATGCGGATGTGATGCAAGCGCATGGCATACGCCCAATCGACCTGGTAGTGGTCAACCTCTATCCCTTTGAGAAAACTGTAGCGAATCCTGCCGCGACTTTTGAAGATGCCATTGAGAACATAGACATTGGCGGGCCCGCAATGCTTCGCTCGGCAGCCAAAAATATGGCCAGGGTGACGGTGGTTGTCGACCCAGCAGATTATCCTGCCCTGATCAGTGAGTTGGACCAGACTGGTGGAAGACTTTCTGCAGCAACCCGCTTTAAGCTCGCGAGAAAAGCATTCAAACATGTTGCAGACTACGATGTGGCGATTTCCAACTATCTGGAAAGCCTCGCACACTGAACGCAATTACTTTATGCAACAGATATACGCAACCAATGGAGCGTGTTTGTGAAAGTTCTGATTACAGGTAGTGGCGGCAGGGAGCATGCGCTTGCCTGGCGGATAGCCCAGTCTGAGCAGGTCGAACAAGTGTTTGTTGCACCGGGGAATGCGGGAACAGCACATGAGCCCCGGATCACCAATGTAGCGCTTGATGTAATGGACTTCGATGGCCAGATTCAGTTTGCACAGGCAAATGGCATCGATCTCACCATCATCGGCCCCGAGGCCCCGTTGGTTGCTGGCGTGGTCGACCGTTTTAATACAGCAGGGCTGCGCTGTTTTGGCCCCAGTCAGGCAGCGGCGCAACCGGAGGGTTCCAAGGGCTTCACCAAGGCATTTCTGTCGAGACATGGAATTCCAACCGCGGCCTATGGCAGTTTTGATGATGAGGCCAAAGCCAAAGAATTTGCTCGCCAGATGCGCCCACCGATTGTCATCAAGGCGGATGGGCTTGCGGCGGGCAAAGGGGTGGTCATTGCTCAATCGGTTGCGGAGGCAGAAGAAACCATTGCGCAGATGATGGGTGGTGCGAGGTTCGGTAATGCTGGTGCGAGTGTTGTCATCGAAGAATTTCTGGAAGGAGAAGAGGCCAGTTTCATCGTGATTGCTGATGGCAAACACTTCCTGCCGTTTGCAACATCCCAGGATCACAAGGCAGTTTTTGACGGCGATACGGGCCCGAATACGGGTGGTATGGGCGCATATTCCCCCGCACCTGTCGTGACGCCGGCGGTTTATAATCGCGTGATTGAACAGGTGATCAAGCCCGCGCTTCTCGGTATGGCGAGTGAAGGAAACCCTTACGTGGGTTTCCTGTATGCAGGGCTCATGATTGATAACGCGGGAAACCCGTCTGTCATAGAGTTCAACTGTCGCTTTGGTGATCCTGAGACTCAACCTGTGATGTTGCGATTGAAAACTGACCTGGCTGAACTGTGCCTGGCAGCGCTGACCGGCACCCTGAATGAAAAAAGCATTGAGTTCGATGATCGAGTAGCGCTTGCCGTTGTTTTTGCAGCGGGTGGTTATCCCGAGGCGTATCGCTCAGGTGACGAGATCTCCGGTCTCGACGCCGTGCAGGGAGCCAAGGTTTTTCATGCTGGCACAAGGGAAGAGGGGGGCCAAACGGTGACCGCAGGTGGGCGGGTTCTTGCGGTGACGGCGCTTGGGGAAACTGTCACCGAAGCCCAGCAAACTGCTTACGCGGCAGCTTCAGGGATTGACTTCCAGGATGCCTACTATCGCCGGGATATTGGTTATCGTGCCATCGAACGCGAACAGCAGGATCGTTGACCGGCGGTCAGTTTCCAGGGCTCGCAGGGTCTTATTGGGCGATAGCCTCACAGCAGGCGGTGTTACTTGCCGAGGCTCTGCTGTTCAAGCACCTCTGCCACTCGACGAACCTGCTCAGCCTTGATTGCTGCGCCGAGCGCTGGCCCTTTGGCAATAGCATCTACCGAAGCTGCGTTAACTGATCGGGCTGCAGCCAGACAGTTTGCTACCATGAGGTATTTATCTGCGTTGTTGCCGGGCAGGGCCATGTTCCAGTAGTCGTTGAGGTCAATCAGTCTTTCAGGCTGGCGAAACGCATCAGCTTGATGCAGCAATTCGACAAGGGCTATTGGCGTCAGGTTCTCCACTGTCAGCCAGGCTGCGGCCAACACAGTAGCCAGCCGGGCAAACTCATGGCGCTTGCGCGGTAATCTTAATCTCGCTGCCACGATGTCTATGGCGGCGGGCGTCAACGTCTGTAGCAATCCCGCGGTTCTGAACCTTAAGTCCTTCGAGTGTTTGGCTACCTGTATAAGGGTTTGACAGGTCGCGCCTGCCAGTTCCGGCCAGAGAGTCTGGTCTGCACCCAGGTGCTGCAATACTTCAAAAAAACGGGATGGGGTTGCCGTAGCAAGTGCCTTGTCGAATTCGCCCAGTACCCGTTCGGGCGCCAGGTCCGCCAGTTCGCCGTCGACAACCATCTGTCGCATCAGCGTCATGGTGTCTTCATGAATTGTAAATGACAAATCTGCCAGTGAAGCGGCAAATCTCGCCACTCTGAGTATCCGCAGGGGATCCTCACCAAACGCGGGTGAGACATGCCGCAGAACCCGGTTGGCCAGATCCTCGCGTCCTCCCCAGGGGTCAACCAGTGACCCATCGGGTTTGCGCGCGATGGCGTTAATGGTGAGATCCCGGCGGAGCAGATCCTCCTCCAGGGTCACGGCTTCGGTACTGCATTCAAAGCCCCGATGCCCGCGACCGGTCTTGCGTTCGGTGCGGGCAAGGGCGTGCTCCTCACTGGTGCGAGGGTGCAGGAACACCGGGAAGTCCCGGCCAACCGACCGATACCCCAGTTTTAACATTGACTCTGGTGTCGCCCCCACGACCACCCAGTCACGTTCTGTGACCGGGCGACCTAGCAGTTCATCTCTGACGGCGCCACCAACCAGGTAAGTTTCCATGTGTGCATTGTGGGCCAGACGTTGCTGAATATCACTCGCCGGAGCAAAAGGATCGAGCTTTTTCGCGTGGCTGCCCGGTATGGCGTCAAATTAATTGGGCAAATCTCCATGTTGTCTTTAGAATGACTGACCTTTCTTAACCGACTTTTTACCTGGTGGGGGATTCTATGAAAGTCAGTCTGGTATTCATGCTTGCGGCCGCGCCGCTTTTCTCGATAGCAGCCGACAACGGTGTGCTGGAAGAAATTGTTGTTACAGCCCAGAAGCGAGAGCAAAGCCTCAAGGATATTCCTGCTTCGGTTACCGCTATCCCGGCAGCGCGTGTTAATGACCTCCTGAGTGCAGGAGAGAATATCCGGGCGCTAGCAGCACGTGCGCCCAGCCTGAACGTGGAATCGTCCAACGGGCGCCAGTCGCCGCGATTCTATATTCGCGGCATTGGTAACTATGATTTTGATGTGAATGCGACCCAGCCGGTTTCACTGATCCTGGACGAGGTGGCGCTGGAAAACTCTGTCCTGAAGAGCCTGCCACTTTACGACGTTGAGCGAGTAGAAGTGCTGGCAGGTCCGCAGGGTACCCTGTTTGGCCGCTCCACCACAGCCGGGGTTGTCAAGATTGACACGGTTAAACCAGGTCAGGAGCGCGGCGGTTTTGTCAGCGCGGGATACGGTAGCCGCAACAACCTGCACCTGACCGGTGCGGTTGGTGGCGCGCTGAGCGACACGGTTGCCGCACGGCTGTCGATCAACTACCTGGATCGTGGCGAGTGGATCAACAATACCGTGACCGGTGGCGAGTTTGGCGGTTTTGATGAACTGAGTTACCGACTGCAGTTTCTGCTAACGCCGAATGACCAGTTGTCTGCGCTGATCAAGGTCCATGGCTTTAACCAGCAAGGTGACATGCCCCAGGTTTTTTACGCCAATGCGTTTACACCAGGTGTCGAGGGACTGCGAGCCGGGTTTGATCCAGAGATCGCGTCCCACGACGCACCTGCACAGTTTGAACTTGATCACATTGGTGCCAGTGCGAAGATTGAGTACCAGTTCGATACGCTCAAACTCACCTCGATCACGGCTTATGACACCGTCGAAAATTTCAGCCAGGCTGATATCGATGGTGGCCTGCAGGGTGGTCCGGAAGCCATTGGTGTGTTGGGTCGGCAGGCGTTTTTCAGCGCATCTTCCGGCGATGGCTTGAGTGATCATCACCAGTTAAGTCAGGAACTCAGGCTCTCGGCCGAGCAGGACAAACTGTTCTACCAGGTTGGTGTATACCTGTTTGATGAGGACATCGTGGTCGACAGTTCAGACTTCGCAAACTCTGGTGCGCGCGTCAACCTGACGCAGGTTGATCAGAAGACCCAGTCCATGGCTGTCTTCGGCCAGGTAGAGTTCAGTGTGTCTGACCAGCTGTCGGTGATTGTTGGCGGGCGCTACACCAGTGATGAAAAAGATCTTGAGGTGATTCCCGGTCCTGGATCTACCGCACCTGCTGCTAAAATCGCCGGCGACGACAACTATTTCAGCTGGGAACTCGCGGGTAACTACGAGCTGAATGACGATGTGAGCCTTTATGCCCGTGTGGCTACAGCCTCTCGCGGCCCGGTGACACTCGGTCGATTTGGCTTCACCAGCCAGGCAAAAACCGAAACGATTACCAGTTGGGAAGCCGGTTTCAAAGCTACCATCGCTGATGGCCGGGCGCGCGTTAACGCGACCATGTTCAGTTGGAAAATTGACGACCAGCAGCTAACGGCAACGGGTGGATCGGGTAATACCAACACGATTCTAAATGCCGATACCGAAGGTTCTGGCATCGAAGCGGGTATTGAGGCGCTGCTTGGCGAGTACGCCAGCATCACCATCAATGCCAGCTACAATAATACCGAGATTACCGAAGCCGGGTTGTTGACAGAACTCTGTTCTGCGACGCCCATTTGCACAACCCGCGATCCGATTGTTGATACCTTCCCGGGTTTCTTTGGCACAGTGAACCTGGTCAGCGTCGTTGGTAACCCGCTGCCACGCGCGCCTGAATTGATGTTCAACATCATCCTGGAAGTAGAGCGACCGGTTGGCGCGGGCAGTGTGTACTTTGTGAACGACTGGAACTATCGCAGCGAATCCAACATTTTCCTGTATGACTCGGTTGAGTTCGTCTCGGTGCCAAGATGGCTCGGTGGCGTCCGTACGGGATACCGGTGGAATGATGACCAGTACGACTTGTCGCTGGTTGGCCGCAACATCACCGATGAGATCGTCGCCGAAGGTGCGCTTGATTTTCTTAACCTGACTGCCTTTGTGAATGAGCCAAGGTACGTCGGCGTTGAGTTCCGTGCCAGGTTCTGAGCGGTTTGGTACCCCCTCCCGATAGGGAGGGGGCTAACTGATGGGTCTGGCAGGCACACTGAAGTAGGTCTGGTCCTCCAGTCGCAGTGCGGTTAGGGTGCGTCCCCAGACACAGCCAGTATCCAGCGCAATGGCACGGCGCTTACCGGTCTTGCCCTCAAGCGCGGCCCAGTGGCCAAAGACAATCTGAAATGGCGGCTCAGCGCGCCGTTTGAAACTGAACCAGGGAGAATATCCCTCGGGTGCTATGTCGGTTTTTGCGGTGAGTTCGAGTTGGCCGTTCACCTTGCAGAACCTTAGCCTTGTAAAGTAATTGGTGATTAGGCGAAGCCTGTCCAGACCCTGCAGATTTTCGTGCCAGGTATCTGGCTGATTGCCGTACATCGCCTCGAGGAAAGCCTGGTAGTCATTGCCCCGCAGCACCTGCTCAACCTCACTGGCGTAGCGCAGACCGTCTTCCAACGTCCATATATGCGGAATGCCCGCGTGCACCATGGCAATTTTGTTAGCATCATCGTAGTGGAGCAGCGGCCACTTTCTCAGCCAGTCGATGATCTTTGCCAGGTTCTCAGCATCAAGCAGGTCGCTCAAAGTGTCGCTGCGCGATGCCTTGCGAACGCCGCTCGCCACCGCGAGAAAATGCAGGTCGTGATTGCCCAGGACAACTTGAACGTCAGGCAGTTGCATAAGATGGTTGATGACAGCCAGGTTATCCGGGCCACGGTTTACAAGGTCACCCACCAGCCACAATCGATCCTCGCCTGGTTGAAAGGAGCACTTCCGAAGCAGGTCACAGAACTCGGCATAACAGCCCTGGATATCACCAATAATGTAGGTTGCCACGGTCGTCAGGTCTCCCTGCTTGCAGCCGCGTTACTGATCATAATGTAGTTGGCGAGAGACAGGTTTTCGGGTCTAAGTGACGGGTCAATTGATAGGGCGAGCAGTTCATCTTCACTCAGCACGCTCTTTAACGCGTTCCTGACGGTCTTGCGACGCTGGGTGAACGCGCGTCGCACAACTTCCCCAAACATGTTCATGTCCTCTGCGACGTTGGGCGGGTCATTGGGCAGCAGACGGATGATGGCAGATTGTACTTTGGGTCTTGGCGAAAATGCTTCTGGCGGTACATCAAACAGCTTGCGTGGATTGCAGTGAAACTGCGCCATGACTGAAAGTCTGCCATAGTCATGCGTTGAAGGTGCGGCGCAGATCCGCTCGACGACTTCAAGCTGTAGCATAAAGTGCATATCAGAGATCCGACCCGCCTGTTCAAACAGCTTGAACAACAGTGGCGTTGATATGTTGTACGGCAGGTTGCCAACAATACGTGCTGATCTCTCCGACAGCAGTTCACCAAAATCAGTTTTCAGGACGTCTGCATTGATAACCTGTAGTCCCGGAAACGAATCCTTGAGGGCGGCAGTCAGGTCCCTGTCGATCTCAATGACCTGTAGATCACACCCTGATTCGACCAGGGCGCGAGTTAGCGCACCGTGGCCGGGGCCAATTTCTATGATCCGTTCTCCTGGTTTTGGATTAACGGCAGATACGATGCGGTGAATAACGCCTGTGTCTGTCAGGAAATTCTGACCAAATCGCTTGCGTGGCTTCAGCACGAGCGGCTTTGTTGTCGAAGGACCATCCTGACCGCATAGTCGATGGCCGTCTGGAGACTCGATGGATCTGCTCGCCCGGTGCCAGCAATGTCGAGAGCAGTACCATGGTCAACCGAGGTCCGAATCAAAGGCAGGCCCAGGGTGATGTTGGCGGCGGCACCAAAGCCCTTGTACTTCAACACGGGCAATCCCTGGTCGTGGTACATCGCCAGCACGGCATCATGGGACACAAGCAGGTGTGGGCTAAATGCCGTGTCCGCTGGCAAGGGACCAGTCAACTGCATACCCTGCTGCCTGCATGCCTCCAGAACAGGCATGATGATGTCTATCTCTTCCCGGCCCAGATGTCCGCTCTCACCTGCGTGGGGGTTAAGACCGAGCACCAGGATTTTGGGTGAGCCTATCCCAAATTTGTCGATCAGGTCTGCGTGCAGTATCGCAATTGTCTTGGCCAGGCTGTCTGCTGTGATGGCATCAGCGACGTCACGGAGCGGCAAGTGAGTGGTTGCCAATGCAACCATCAGTCCCTCTGTCGCGAGTAACATGACAACCCGGCTGGTATTCGTGTTGTCAGCCAGCCATTCGGTGTGACCCGAGAAGCTGATGCCAAAGTCATTGATGGCAGCCTTGTTGACGGGGCCTGTGACAAGCGCATCACAGGTGCCAGCCTGGCAGGCAGCAAGCGCCAGTTCCAGTGATCTGAGGACATAAGGCGCGTTTCCCGGGTTCAGTTGCCCGGGTACCACGGTTTTTTGCAGGGGTACCGGGTAGACATTTAGCCGCCCGGGAATAGCAGTACCGCTCTGCGTGAAGTCATTGATGGACACTTTGATCCCAAGCGCGGCGGCTCGTGCCTGGAGCATCAATGGGTCGGCAAAAAGGAGCAGGGCAACGTCGCTTGCGCCATGAATCGCCGGACTCAATACGATATCGGGACCTATGCCAGCCGGTTCCCCGGGGGTGATTGCCAGTGTAACCAGGTCAGGCACTCACTAAATCCGTATCTCGACGAATGCCTCGTCCCTGATCTCCCTGATCCAGGTTTCGAGTTCTTCGTCGAACTTCTGGTTTCTGAGGAAGTTTTCCGCCTGGGACATCCGGTATCGTTCGCTAAAATCTTCCACTCTGCGGCCTGTTACCTGCAGAAAGTGGTACCCATGAACTGTTCTGAAAACGCCGCTGAGCTGATCGACATCCATCTCGCCCATTTGGGTTTCAAATTCGTCAACAAATGTACCAGCCCTGTTCCAACCAAGGTCTCCGCCACTCAGCGCGGATCCAGGGTCATCGGAATAGAGTTTCGCCACTTCTTCGAAATCCCGGCCTTCCGCAATCTCGCGACGCAACGACTCTGCGAGATCAAAAGCCTCCTCATCGGTCCGGATTTCAGACGGGCTAATGAGAACGTGCCTCACCTGTGTTTGCGCCACCTGACCCTCTGCTTTTGCGCCTCTCTTCTCCAGCAGTTTGATGAGGTGAAATCCACTGCCGCTGCGAATCGGCCCGCGAACCTCACCGACCGCCATTTGCTGGGCAACATCTGAAAACATGGTTGGCAACTGGACAGCCTTACGCCAGCCGAGATCACCACCTTCAAGTGCATTTTGCCCGGCTGACTTCTGTACGGCGAGATACTGGAAGTCTGTTCCCTGTTCGACCTGTGTCAGGATACCAACGGCGTCGTTCTCCACGGCCCTGATCTGGTCTGCGGTGGGGTCTTCCGGGAGCGGTAGCAAGATGTGAGCGAGCCGAAATTCATCGGCAGTTACTACCTGGCCCAGTTCCGAGGCCAGGAAGTCTTTGATCTCCTGTTCCGTAATCTGGATCCTGTTACGCATAATTCCCTGCTGCACGCGCGAAATGGCGATCTCGCGCCGAATCTGGTCACGCATTTGCACGTAGGAGATACCGTCAGCTTCGATAGCGCGCTGGAATTCGGCCAGGGAGAGCTGGTTCTGGCTGGCTATCCCCTGCAGGGCCTGGTTCAGTTCTTCGTCACTAATGCGGACACCAGCGCGTTCTGCCATCTGTAGCTGCAGGCTTTCGACCACAAGGCGATCGACCACCTGCTTTTTCAACACGTCCTCTGGCGGTACCTGCCCCTCTGGCGCATTTGCCAACTGCGCATTAACAGCCACCATTCTCTGGTCCATTTCGGATTGCAGCACAACGTCTTCATCAACCACCGCAATGATTCGATCGAGAACAGTGGCAGCCGCGCTTGCGGCGCTGGCATAAACGAGCGCTGCCGAAACCAGCAGTGTCCTGATGCTTAAATTCATAGTCAGTTTCCTAAACGTTTTTCTCTTTGACTGTAACCAGGGATAGATTGTTCCAGCAGCAAGTCAAGTCTGCGACCCAGTGTCGAAATTCCTTTAAGCTGAAATTCGAAGAAGATTGCAGTATCAGCCGGGGTGATAACCCGGTTAACGGGCAAAAATCCGCCAGGATTTGCAGGATCATCTTCCAGCACGGTGACGTTGCGTGCCTGCTGCAGGTATCTTCTCATGACGAGGCGCATTTTAAGGCAACAGTCGTTGTATTCGACACCCCAAAAGGAATCCACTGTCTGGTTTCGGTCCCAGCTGTAGCGCCAGCGGCCAATACCGCTCAGGTGACCGGCGAGGCCGGGGATCGGCCAGATGACGCTCATGTCAGACTCTTCTTCACTAACGAATGGACCTGTCGCCTGAACTTCCGGGCTGTTGTAGATGTAGCTCGCATTAAACAGTTTTCGGTCACCCTCCACATACTTCATTGAAAAGGTGCCTCGATTACTTCGATTAACGTCCGGTTCCCATTCGTAACTGCCGCTCACGCTGAGGCTATTGGTCAGATTGAGCCTCAGCCGGGTAAAAAGTGGTGACTCACCGCGGGTGGGATCATCCCCACTCTGCGCCCGAAAGATAACGCTTCGATCTTTAAAGTAGTAAATCTGGCCAATGCTGGCTTCAACAAGCTGCGCACCGGTTCGGTTGGCCAGCAGCTTCGACGTGATGCCGACACTGAGTTGATTGGCATCGCCGAGCCTGTCACGACCGGTAAATCGATTGGTACGGAACAACTGTGAAAAACCCGGGGTCAGTGGACCCGCGTCAAATTGGGGTAGATCGTCCTGGTCATCTTCTTCGACGTAGAGGTAAAACAGCCTGGGCTCCAGGGTCTGCTGAAAATTCCGCCCCCTGAAACTGAAGAATCGATCAAAGAACAGCCCGCCATCAAGCGAAAAGCGCGGTGTGGTTTCGGATGGATTAGTCCGATACCCGACTGGCGTGCCGTCCAGCGCGTAGGCACGGTGTGTGATGCCAAGGGCAGGCTCCAGAAAGCCCCACTGGGTGGATTTCCTGGTAGAAACCTGGCTGTCCAGCACGGTCCTTTGACCGACGATGGCCAGCGGGCCGGTAATACCATCTGTATTTTTGTCGAACAGGGTGAACTCAAGTTCACCGTTCCAATCAACAAATGCCAGCTTGTCCCGGTAACGCGTCCTGAACCTGGGTAATACTTCGTATTGCTCATTCGCCAGTGGGTCAATGTTCTGGAAGCCCTGTACCAGCAGGGAAGAATTCCATTTACCCGCCCGATGGGTAATTTCACCACGCCGATCCAGTACAGCACTGACGTTGCTGCCAAGGCTCTGGTCAATTGCGCCGGTAAATTGTTCAACCGCACTTGATCCTATGTCGCCGCCGATCTCCCTGAGATAGTCGATATCGGAGACAGCGTTGTAACTGCCAGATGTCTGCCATTGCCGCCCCCAGTTTCCCTCATGGCGAAGATTGGTGTACCAGCGGTTCTGGCGCTCGAATGCGGGTATGGTGACTGAACCGGTGTCGGTGCCCTGGGAGGTGGCGTCAATAACGTTCCGGTTATCCCAGATTTTGTCCCTGGCGATAAAGCCGAGATTGACCTCGTTGGTAGAGGCGCCAGCCAAAAAGCGTACCTGGCCATCGTGCACAAGCCCTCGTTTCCAGATCGAGCGGGGCTCATAGGTTGCGTCGAGCGCTGGCGCAATGTTGAAGTAGTAGGGTACAGAGATATCTGTGCCGCCAGTGCCGTCATGGCCGGCACCCGGCATAAGAAAGCCACTTTGCCGATCATCGTTGAGCGGAAATTTCAGGTAGGGTACCCAGACGACGGGGACATCCTTTACCCGGATTGTGACATCACGCGCAGTGCCATAGCCTTCAGCGGGTTTCAGCAGGATGCTCTTTCCACGAATACTCCATGCATTGCTGCCAGGCTCACAACGCGTAAATTGGCCTTTTGTGAGAAGCACATCGGTTGAAGCCATGCGTTCGATTTGCGTGGCGCTACCTCGAAAGCGGGATTGATGCAGTAGAAAAGTACCACTGTCGATAACACCCGTGCCTTCGAACAGGTTGCTGGTACCGCCTTTGCCCGCAACAACAAGCCCCTGGTTGCGAAGCACCAGTGGACCTTCCAACCGGGCTATATCTGTCGTCTCGTCGAGTCTGACAGAAGGTGAAACGATACGGAGGTAACCCTGCTCAACCTCGACGCTGCCGGTCAGCAGTGTAAAATCGCCGATCACGTGGCTGGTCTTGTCAGCGGTTGCGCGAGTTTCGCCTGAACCCAGATTGTCGGCGGGTGGTGGCTCGACATACGCACCCTGACAGAACCACGGCAGTTCGGCCTGGATCGACGGTGCAAGCTGGTCACGCGACACCCAGTCAATTTCAGCGGCTGTTTCAGCGAACGCGGCAGATTGCGCCAGCAGCAGTAAGCCGAGAGCGACGTGCGATCGAGCCTGCATCATGATAACTGCATCATTATGGCGATAGGGCTGCTTGTGCTGTCCAAAGAGATAGGGATGATAATGCATTCATTGATAGACTTCAGTTACTTTGGTGAAGAGGCATGACGGCCGTTGGACAGTGACAAAAAGGCGCGAGAAATTGCGCTGACAGATTGGGCAAAGTTAATAGTGGCGAGGCAGCGCGGCGATTCGGCAGATGATCTGTCGCTGCACCCTGCCTCTGATGATGCGAGTTTTCGCCGCTATTTTCGTGGGACCACGACCACCGGTCAATTTATCTTTGTTGACGCGCCACCGGCGCAGGAAGACAGTGCGCCGTTTATCAGGGTCGCCGCACTCCTTCGAGCCGCCGGCCTGAATGCGCCCGAGGTGATCGAGAGTGACCTTCAGCTTGGTTTTATGATGCTCACCGACCTGGGCGAGACCCAGCTTCAGGACCTCTTGAACCAGGACCTCTTGAACCAGAACCCTGTGAACCAGGACGCCTCAAGCCGGCTTTGGACTGTATATGAAGAAGCGCTGCTGGCAATCCACCAGATGCAGCGGATTGATGCCGCACTGCCCAGGTACAACGAGGCACTGCTTCGGCAGGAAATGAACCTGTTTCCCGAATGGTTTCTGGAGAGGCAACTCGGTATCCAGACGTCACCCGCCGAAAACGCACTGATCGAAAGTGTATTTGCCCGGCTGGTGGCGAGCGCGCTCGAGCAGCCGGCGTTGTTTGTCCACCGGGATTTTCACTGTCGAAACATTATGGTTCAACCTGACCTCTCTCCGGGGATCATCGACTTTCAGGATGCGGTGATTGGTCCGGTAACCTATGATCTCGTCTCGCTGCTCAGGGATTGTTACCACCGGTTTGCCCCGGCAGACCTGGACTGTCTGCTTGCGTCCTTCCATCAGCAACTGATGCAGCGCCAGCAGATGCCCGCTGTCGACATGGAAACGTTTCGGCGCTGGTTCGACTGGATGGGAATGCAGCGTCACCTGAAGTGTGCCGGCATATTCTCCCGCCTGAACATTCGGGACAACAAGCCACGCTATTTGGGCGATATTCCGCTGGTTTTTTCTTACCTGCAGGAAGTGGCGCATACGTACCCTGAGTTTGCCACCTTTGGTGATTGGCTGGATGAAAGAATTGCACCGTCAGTGGCTGCGCTATGAACGCCATAATCCTGGCAGCGGGAGAAGGACGAAGGATGCGGCCGCTGACAGAAAACTGCCCGAAACCACTGTTACAGGTACGCGGCACTCCACTGATTGACTACCATCTGGCCGCGCTGGCACTTGCGGGCGTTGAGCAGGTTGTGATCAATCTCTTTTACCTTGGGGCGTTGATCAAAGCCCACGTTGGAGATGGTAGTCGATATGGGCTGAGGGTGCTCTATTCAGAAGAAACCGAACTGCTTGAAACCGCCGGCGGTATTCGCCTGGCGATCAGGCATTTTGCCGGTGATGAACCTTTTATCGTGGTGAGTGGCGACGTCTATTCAGATTTTGATTTCGCGACGCTGTCGCTGGCGGACGGCAGCCTCGGGCATCTGGTGATGGTAGAAAATCCACCACATCACCCGGACGGTGATTTTGCCATCGATGTGGCCGGGCGCCTGTCGCTGACAGGTGAACTGCGTACCTATGCTGGCATCGGAATCTTCGATCCCGGATTTTTTGGGGATGACCCCGTGGGGTATCAGAAGCTGCGGGACTTGCTGGACCCGGCAATCACCGCCGGACTACTGACGGGTAGTCTGTATGAGGGGCACTGGAGCGACGTCGGGACCCCGGCGCGGTTACGGCTGCTGAATCAGTGATATTATTGCCGCTCGAATATTTGCGGGATAGAGCGTGAAACCATTTATTGCCCCTTCAATTCTGTCGGCGGATTTTGCCCGACTTGGTGAGGAAGTTGATGCTGTCCTGGCCGCGGGTGCTGACCTGATCCATTTTGATGTCATGGACAATCACTACGTACCAAACCTGACAATTGGTCCAATGGTCTGCAAGGCGCTGCGGGACTATGGCGTGCAAGCACCAATTGATGTGCACTTGATGGTAAAGCCGGTAGATCGCATTATTGGTGACTTTATCGAGGCAGGCGCAAGTTACATCACATTTCACCCGGAGGCGACCCTGCACATCGACAGGTCGCTCGAACTGGTGCGTTCTGGTGGTTGTAAAGCAGGCCTGGTCTTTAATCCGACAACACCACTGGGTTATCTTGATTATGTGATGGATAAAGTAGACATGATTCTGTTGATGTCTATTAACCCCGGATTTGGTGGTCAGTCATTTATTCCCATCACGCACCATAAGCTGAAGCAGGCACGCCAGCTGATTGATGCCAGCGGGTTCGACATACGCCTTGAGATTGATGGCGGCGTAAAGGTTGACAACATAGCCGCGATAGCGAAGTCGGGTGCTGATACGTTTGTGGCAGGGTCCGCCATCTTTGGCTCTGACAACTACCAGCAAACCATTGCGGCCATGAGAGCTGAACTTGCATCCCGGTAACTTGAATCGATAGAGGCTCTGCATTAAGCTCTCGGTCGTCCCATTGCAGGTCGCAGACCTCTGCAGGGTTTAGGTCCAGGGTTTAAGTCCAATGTTCAAGTCTTTCAGAGTTAGCTGGCGAATCTATTCCTCCCTTTACTGGCGATGGTGATTTAGCACCCTCGGCCCGGGCGACGCCGCCCAATGTAGATTCGTTTTCTCTGGAGAGTTCCCAATGACTCCTGCTCAGTTTGCCGAAATGGCAGCCCAAGGTTTTAACCACATTCCCGTAACCCGGGAGATTCTCGCCGATCTCGATACACCGCTGTCGACTTATCTGAAAGTTGCGCGAGGTCCCTATAGCTACCTGCTCGAATCAGCCAATCAAGGCGGCGAAAAGTGGTCTCGCTATTCCATGGTGGGCTTGCCTTCTTCCGAGGTGCTGAAAGTCTCTGGAAGAGACATCACCCTGACGCGTAACTTTGAGGTCAAAGAACGCCTGGAAAGCGGCGATCCCCTGGGGTTCATCGAGGAATTTCAGGCGCGCTTCAGGTACCCAACCATTGAAGATCTCCCAATCTACACGGGTGGGTTGGTAGGCTACTTTGGTTACGACACCGTGCGCTATGTTGAAGGGCGGGTACAGGACAGCGCGCCGCCTGATGTCATCGGCACGCCAGATATACTGCTTATGGTCTCAAACGATGTCATGGTCTTTGACAACGTGAAAGGGCGGATCCATGTCATCACTCACGCCAATCCTGCCGAAGCGGACGCGCTCACCAGAGCGCATGCAAGGCTCGATGAGATGGTACATGCCATGCAGGGTGATGTGCCTGACGGCACGCGCCGGCCTGCTACCGGGCCCGTGATCCATGAATCTGATTTTGTCTCCAGTTTCGGCGAGGAGGCTTTCCAGGCGGCAGTCGATCGAATCAAGGACTACATTCTTGAAGGCGATGTCATGCAGGTCGTGTTGTCCCAGCGAATGTCTGTGACAACCGAGAGTAAACCCATTGATCTGTATCGCGCGCTGCGGTCGCTTAACCCATCGCCTTACATGTACTACATGGATCTGAATGATTTCCATATTGTCAGTTCATCTCCCGAGATTCTCGCGCGGCTTGACCATGACCAGGTGACGGTTCGACCACTTGCAGGTACCCGACGACGCGGTATGGATGAAGCCGATGATCTGCGGATGGAACAGGAACTCATTAATGATCCCAAAGAAATTGCCGAACATCTGATGCTGATTGACCTTGGCAGAAATGACATTTCCCGGGTGTGTGCGGTGGGCAGCGTTGAAGTCACTGAGATGATGGTAGTGGAGCGTTATGCACACGTGATGCACATCGCCTCTAACGTCAGTGGCACCATTCGGCCGGGCCAGACCGCCATGGATCTGCTGCGAGCCACGCTGCCGGTGGGTACCCTGAGCGGTGCGCCCAAGGTTCGTGCCCTTCAGATTATCGATGAACTGGAGCCAGAAAAGCGCGGTATTTTTGGTGGCGCTGTGGGCTATCTTTCCTGGAACGGTAACATGGACACGGCAATTGCCATTCGCACTGCCATCGTCAAGGATCACCAGTTATACATTCAGGCGGGCGCTGGCGTTGTTGCGGATTCAGTACCAGCACTTGAGTGGAAAGAAACGCTTAACAAGGCGCGGTCAATCTTCAGGGCTGCCGCGCTGGCAGAAGCAGGGCTTGGTGTAGGCGCTGCCCATGAAAATCCCCGCCCTTTTGATCCTGCTGCCATGCGCCCGGTGGTTGGCGAAGAGGGAATTAAGTCATGATTCTCATGATCGACAATTACGATTCGTTCACCTACAACCTGGTGCATTACCTCGGTGAACTTGGCGAAGAAGTCACGGTTTACCGGAATGACAAGGTGACTGTGGATCAGGTCGCTGAACTTCAGCCGGCGGGAATCGTTATCTCCCCCGGTCCCTGTACACCCAACGAGGCGGGGATCTCGATGGCGACCATCAACCGTTTTGCCGGCAGTATCCCGATATTGGGCGTGTGCCTTGGACACCAGTGCATAGGTCAGGTATTTGGTGGAAACATCGTGAAGGCCGGACGGGTAATGCATGGTAAGACGTCACCCATTTTACATACAGGCACCGGCGTATTCGAAAGTTTGCCGCCGGCTTTTACAGCCACCCGGTATCATTCTCTTGTGATTGAACCTGCGTCATTGCCAGCATGTCTGGAGGTTACTGCATGGACGCTTGATGCTGACGGGGAACAGGAAATTATGGGCGTTCGTCACCGGGAGTTCGCCGTAGAGGGGGTGCAGTTTCATCCGGAATCTATCCTGACTGAACATGGCCACCAACTACTGCGCAACTTTCTCAATCAACTCAGACAGGAAACAACCGTATGAACATGCCTGATGCCATCGCCAGGGTGATCAGTGGAGAGGACCTGGCCCGCGATGAAATGACCGATGTCATGCGGCTTATCATGACTGGTGAGGCGACCCCCGCCCAGATCGGGGGGTTCCTTGTTGGCCTTCGCATCAAGGGCGAAACAGTGCCCGAGGTTGTGGCAGCCGCATTGGTCATGCGTGAACTGTCAACCAGGGTAGAAATTGACACCACCGGGCTGGTCGATACCTGTGGCACGGGTGGCAGTGGCAGCAACAAATTCAATGTGTCTACTGCAGCGGCGATTGTTGCGGCTGCGGCTGGCGCGAGGGTAGCCAAACACGGCAATCGTGGTGCTTCCAGCAAGAGTGGTAGTGCTGACCTGTTAGAGGCAGCTGGTGCCAATGTGATGTTGAGTCCGGGGCAGGTCGCGCGCTGTATTGAAAACACGGGCATCGGATTCCTGTTTGCGCTTTCTCACCACAGTGCGATGAAGCATGCCATCGGGCCACGAAAAGAGATGGTGGTTCGAACTATCTTTAACGTGCTGGGGCCACTTACCAATCCGGCGGGTGCAAAGCGGCAGGTATTGGGTGTGTATGAAAAACGTTGGTTGCGACCGCTTGCCGAAGTGCTTTGGGCGTTAGGCAGTACACATGTCATGGTAGTGCATTCGGCTGACGGACTGGATGAAATCAGTCTGTCTGCAGCCACCTCGGTGGCTGAACTCAAAGATGGTGTGATCAGCGAATACCAACTGGAACCAGAGACATTCGGCCTTGCGCGGGCACCGCTTGCAGATTTTGTCATTGGCGACAGTACTGCCAGCCTCGTGATGGTGCGTGACGCGCTCTCTGCCACAAACGAAGCCGCAATGAATTTCGTGGCACTGAATGCCGGTGCTGCGATCTATGTCTCTGGCCAGACTCATTCAATGGCCGCTGGCGTCGAAATGGCACTCGATGCAATTGGTGCGGGTCTTGCCACTGAAAAATTCAATGAATTTGTTGATTTCACCAATCAGTTGTCGGTGGAGAAAGAAGCGTGACCGCGGATATTCTCACCCGCATTGTGGCGGAAAAACGACGTGAGCTGGCTGATCGCAAGGTCGCTGTAAAGCCCTCTGAAATCGAAGCTGCCGCGCGCAGTGCCGGGACCGTCAGGGGGTTTGCTGGCGCACTTGCAGCCAGGGTAGGTGCAGGCGAGCCAGCGGTCATTGCAGAAATCAAGAAGGCGTCACCTTCAAAGGGTGTCATTCGGGCAGACTTTGACCCTGTTGATATAGCGTGCCGGTATGAGGGTGCAGGTGCTGCCTGCCTGTCCGTATTGACGGATGTGAGTTTTTTCCAGGGTGCTGACAACTATCTGGTTGAGGCGCGTGCGGCGACCCGATTGCCGGTGCTTCGCAAGGACTTTTTGATTGATCCCTACCAGGTCTATGAGGCGCGAGCGCTCGGCGCTGACTGTATTCTGCTGATTGTGAGCATCCTCGATGATGCTGCGTTAAAGGATTTGAGTGATCTGGCGAGTGAGCTTGGCCTTGATGTGCTGGTGGAGGTGCATGATGAACAAGAACTGGCGGCCGCGCTGAGGATTTCACCGGTGCTGCTTGGGATTAACAATCGGAATCTGCGGACCTTTGAGACATCCCTTGGTACAACGCTGGGTATGCGTGGCATGGTGCCGCAGGATTGTTTGTTGGTAACGGAGAGTGGCATTCACACAGCAGCTGATGTGAAGCTGATGCGCGAAAACAATGTTAATGCATTTTTGGTCGGTGAGGCATTTATGCGCCACGCTGATCCGGGTCAGGCGCTTCGAGCCCTGTTTTTTTAAGTACGGCTAACCCAGATTGGCCATGTCAGCGCGTGCCAAATACAACCATCGTCTTGCCCTTGACGGAGACCAGACCCTGATCTTCCAGCGTCTTGAGTACGCGCCCGACCATTTCGCGTGAGCAGCCCACAATTCGGCCAATCTCCTGGCGCGTCACCTTGATCTGCATGCCGTCGGGATGGGTCATGGCATCGGGCTCGTTGCAGAGCTCAAGCAGTGTACGGGCGACTCGACCCGTGACGTCCAGAAATGCAAGGTCCCCCACTTTCTGGGTGGTCTTGTTGAGGCGATCAACGAGCTGACTGGTCAGCGCAAAGAGCATACCCGCATCTCTCTTGCTGAGTTCAGCGAATTTGGTATATGAAAGTTCGGCAACTTCACATTCGGCTTTGGCCTTGACCCAGGCCGTTCGGGTACCTTCCTCGCCGAACATGGCCATCTCGCCAAAAAAGTCCCCGGCGTTCAGGTAGGCAACAATAATTTCCCGGCCGTTGTCATCTTCGATGATGACCGTGACAGAACCCTTGGTGATGTAGAAAATCGAATCGCTTTCCTCGCCGGCAAAAATGATGGTGCTTCCCTTGGGATACCTGCGTTTGTGCGCGGCACCGAGGAACTCAGTCATATTTGCAAGGTCTGGCGTGTTGAGGCTAAGACTAACCATCAGAAATCCTCTGTATCACACATAAGATTACGTCCAGTGATTCATTAAAACAACCCGCTAACCGGCACTCGTCGAGGATTAACGACCGTCTGGCGAATAATTAGCATTTTCCCTCTGCGAAGCTGACGGATACCATAGGTCTCCTGGTTCATCTGATAGGGAAGAGTGGCAATGAAAGGCACAGTTCGGTGGATAGACGGCGCAATGTTCCTGGCCGAATCTGAAAGTGGACATACAGTTGTAATCGATGGCCCGGCCTCGGACGGCGGCCGGAATATTGGGATCAGACCAATGGAACTGGTGTTGCTCGGCGTGGGTGGTTGTACCAGCTTCGATGTGATGAGCATTTTGAAGAAGGCCAGGCAGGATGTGACGGACTGTACGACGGAAATAGCAGCCGAGCGCGCCGATGAAGTGCCCAGTGTCTTCACTCGAATACATATTCACTTTGTCATTAGCGGCAGGGGGCTGAAAGAAAGCCAGGTCAAACGGGCGGTAGAACTCTCCGCGGACAAGTACTGTTCTGCCTCGATCATGCTTGGACGGGGCGGCGTAGAAATATCCCATGATTACGAAATAAGGGAAATCTGAATGCCTGTGATGCCGGTTGATTCAGATCCAATAGGTAGATTTTGTCATCAGTGCTGATACACCCTGCATAAGTCGACGGACGGGAGCAGGAAATTTTGCGCCACCGGCGGCAGTTGCGTCGGCCGCATGCCGGGCTTCATCAGCACGCATTTCCTCGAGTATCCTGCGTGATTTTTCGTCTTCCGGCGGCAGTGCTGCGATATGTCGATCCAGGTGTTTACAAACCTCTTCTTCCGTAGCGGCGACGAATCCCAAATTGATCCTGTCACCCAGCAGACCCGCGCCAATACCCATGGCAAAAGAGCCGGCATACCACAGTGGGTTCAGGTAGCTCACATGTGAATCGAGCTCTGCCAGCCGTTTTTCGCACCATGCAAGATGATCGGTTTCTTCCGCAGCGGCCTGTTGCAGGCTACCGGATACGCGGCTGGTTTTTGCTGTTAGCGATTGACCGTGGTACAGCGCCTGGGCACAAACTTCACCACAATGATTCACCCGCATAAGTCGCGCAGAGCGGGTCCGTTGCTCTTGGCCTAACCCAGTATCTGGCAGTTTATCGCCGGGTGAAAGCCTCTTTGTGCTGCCCACGCTGCCAGCAACGGCGCGAATGGCCGAATCAACGTGCAGTAAGAGGCGGTCGGCTGCCGTGTGATGTCTCATGGGTCTAACCCAGGTGTGTCAACTGCCGACCGCCCAAAAGGTGGAGGTGGATATGAAAGACCGTTTGCCCGCCATCCTGATTGCAGTTCATCACCAGGCGAAAGCCTGACTCATCGATACCAGACTGCTGCGCAATGTTCCGGGCCGTAAGCACCATTTTACCCAGCAGATTCTGGTGGGCATCAGAAGCCTCATTAACAGTCGATATGTGCTCCTTTGGGATAACGAGGATATGAACGGGTGCCTGTGGGCTGATATCACGAAAGGCGATCAGCACATCATCTTCAAATATGATGTCGCCTTTGATATCGCCTGAGGCAATTTTGCAAAAAAGGCAGTCCTGGCTCATTTCTAGCTCCCTGCAGAATCGATTTTGAGAACGTAGGCGGTAAAGCCGTTCTCATTAAGTATGTAGGCTGCCAGTTCTGCCCTGCGCCCGCCATCACAGGCCGTCACGTAAACCGCTTCGCGTTTGAGTTTTGGCAGGTTTTTGCGAAGTGATAGCAACGGCACATTGACAGCACCGCGCAGTTTGCTGTTCTCGATTTCCTTCGGGCTTCTGACATCAAGCAGATAAGTGCGAGGTTCTGTCTGTTCCATCATTTCATCGACTTCAGCCATGGTGACTGTTTCGATCAATGGATTCATCAAGAGGCTCTCGAAATCGGGTTCGGAGAGGCGCATCAGTTTGCCCTTGGTTACCATGGTTACCGTTGCGTTTCGCTCTACATTACTGACCAGTGCGTCTTGTCCAAAGTTATCGCCTGCGGCAAGTTCTGCCAATACCGCGCTTTTGTCCCCGACCCGCCGTTCGACTTTTGCACGACCGGATTGAATCACGTAGAAATAGTCGCCTGGTTCCCCTTGCCGGACGACGGGCTCACCCGCGTCAAAACTGACTTCTTCAAACCTGGTAAACAGTGTTTGGATATTTGCTGGCGGAATAAACTCGAAAAGTGGAGAACTCAGGAGGGCAGACATCCAATCGATTTCTTCCTCCGCTTCGGCCGCAGTCGAGTCATCGCCGCTGAACAGCCCAATGTCATCCCGGGCAATCTGCAGTACCCTGGTGTCCGCGGTAGTGACAGCTGACACCTTGTGAGGGGAGTTGTTGTCGACAGGAAATCTTGACGCTTCGTCATCTGCTTTCCTGTTCTTTGCTTCAAACTTGTCATCAACCAGGTCTACAGCGCCGGACAGAATCCAGTAGACGATCTGGTCTCCATCGTTACGCTTGAAGATCATCTTGCCCTCGCCATAGCGAACAATTTTCGCCTTTGCGAGCGTGTCTTTCAGTTCCTCAGCGCCCATTGCGTTGAAGGGCACAAGCGCTTTGATGCGGTCGATGTCTTGACTTTCCATGCTTTATCGCTTGCACCAAGAGTAATGAAATGAGCGCGTGCTCAATGCCGTCAGATTATAGATGGCTTCGATCGCAATAACACTTTGAGCAGTCACTGTCATCGACCAGGGTCCGGGTTTTCACTCTTCTTTGCGGCGGCCGGAATGTAGGTGTTGTCTGTAATGTCGCCTGGGACTTGCGTGTCGCTCTCGTGACGCTTGAGGCGCTCAGGCCCGGATACCAGTATCACCGTTACGTTATCACGACCACCTTGACTGAGGGCCTTGTCAATCAGGGCGTCTACCTGGTCCTGGTCGCTCTGTTCGCTTGCCAGTATCTCCCGGATTTCGGCATCACTGACACAGTCGGTCAGTCCATCACTGCATAACAAAATCTTCTGGTTTGGTTGCCAGCGGTCACTGACGCTGTCCGCGCGGACTGTTTCAAGTTCCTGTACACCCAAAGCCTGGGTAACCGCGTTTTTTCGTGGATCCGTTGCTGCCTCAGCGCGGGTCAGTTCGCCCTGGTCAATCAGTGACTGAACGAGAGAGTGATCTACTGTGATCTGACTGAGTTCGCCATCAAACAGGTAGGCCCTTGAGTCACCAACCCAGAAGATGTTGTAAAGACTGCCCTGTGACAGCAGCAAGACGATTGTGGTACCCATGTTGGTACCCATGCCGTCGGTATCGGCGTACTCCTTGATTCTCTTGTGGGCGAGTTCAATTGCCTGGTTTACGCCGTGCCCTTCACGGATGTGACGTGCGACCGTAAAGGTGGTAATGGCGCTGGCGACTTCTCCAAAGCCAAGGCCACCCATGCCGTCGGCAACGACCCAGAGTCCGTTTCCGGCATCGTAGACGAAACTGTCTTCGTTGTTGTCCCTGACGTTCCCGACATGGGTACCGGCGCCGAAGTGATGCAATTATGGCTCCTTAATAAGGCGGGGTCGAAGCGGTAGCGGGCCCACAAACCTGAAGATTCTCTATCATATGGCTCAATATTGCCACTGTTCGGTGCGGAGCGCGAATACCGCGCGACGAGCAGGGCGTTGGCGGAGTTGTTGCTGGAAAAACGATCAGACTCTCTATATTCTTGTGCTCCTATCAGGTCGGCGCGCGATAGTGCCTGACCTATCCAAGGCAAGTGGTCGCGACGATCAGACGATCAGGGTCCAGGCAGGCAATTGTTGATGGCTAGAGAGAATGTAGAAGTTGCAGTCATGTTTGCTGACGTTACTGGCAGCACTCGACTGTACGAGACTCTCGGAGATGAAGATGCCAATCGGATCATCGGTAAGGTCCTCGCAGTCATGGGGAAGATTACCGAGCTTTATCAAGGCTATGTCATCAAGACGATTGGCGACGAGATCATGTGTCGGTTTCTGTCAGCCAACGATTGCGTTCGGGCCGCCAAAGATATCCAGGAAGAGATCTCCGCTGGCCTGCAGGGTGAAACTGTCCAGGTGACAATCAAGGTGGGCCTGCATTACGGTCCAGCAATCCTTATGGAGGACGGGGACGTATTTGGCGATGCAGTCAATGTGGCTTCTCGCATGGCTGGCATTGCCAAGGGCTCACAGATCATCACGACGCATGAGACCATCAAAATGCTGGATGCCGATCTCCAGGATATGAGCCGTCAGTTTGATCGCACCAATGTGAAGGGCAAGGAAGAGGAGATTCTGGTTTACCAGGTAGTCTGGGAGGAAAGCGACGATGTTACCCGCATTGAAGTTGTCACCGATCAGGATGAGGAAGAACTCAGGCACCTCGCGTTAACCTTCCGGGGTGAAACGCAACGGATATCTTCAAATGACAAGCGCACATTTGTGATTGGTCGGGGTGTTCAAAGCGATCTTTTGTGCCAGACGAGACTGGCCTCACGAACCCATGCGATGATCGAGTTTCGGCGGGGCAAGTTCCTGCTCAGTGACCAGAGTTCTAATGGCACATTCGTCAAAACTGATGATGGCGAGAATATATTCCTTCGACGCCAGGAATTGATGTTGTGGGGTTCCGGCTACATTAGCCTCGGGGAAGAAGTTGCCAAGGAAGCCCCGGAAGACCTGATTCACTACGTTTGCGAGTAACCCGCTGGCAGTTTGTCAGCAGCAGTCCGGTATTTCCACCGGCAAATCCCACCTCTGGTACCGCTAACGCAGACGCCTGCTGTTAACGTGAACTGTTCAACTGCCTATTTGCGAATTTGTTCACACTCCCGCTAGAATATCCGTTCCCGGTGCGCCGGTCGCCAGCATCAATCTGATGCGGGCCGCGTAGCCTGTGGGCAGAGGATTGACGGATGTCTGACGACAAGCCAGAAGACGGGCCAGAAAGCGAAGATAAGACAATTTTGCGCGGCGCCAGCGCGCGTACGCATCCCTTGCGTCAACCTGCACAAGAAGATCCTGAAGTTGCCGATGACAAGACCGTTATTCGGGGGGAGACGCCGCCTGCTGCGGCGTCCACTCCAGTTGCACCAGTAGCGGGTGACGAATCGGATGACAAAACGGTTATGCGAGAGGAGCACTCGGGCCGACGTGCCCGTTTAGAACCTTCCCCGGACAAAAATGCAAGTGAGTCCCAGGACGCGACGGTAGTGCGCGACAGTGAGAACCACAGTGCTGGTGCTGGTAGCGGTGATGCAACCGTTATACGTTCCGGAAACCCGCCACCCCCGCGACCAGCAGGTGGGCAGAATGAAACCTTGTTGACAGGCGGCCGATCAAAATCGACCGGTAACGCAACGATTCTTCGGCAACCTGGCCAGGCTGCTGAAGAAAACGCAACAATCATTCGCGATCAGCCCCAGTCCAATCAGCACGCCACGATATTGCGTGGACGCACCAACAGGGAAGATGACGCCACACTGCTTAATGATGCAGCCTCGGGCAGTGATGCGACAGTTATGCGACCAGATGATGCAACCGGTGGCGCGGACGCAACCGTGATGAACACCTCACACGACAATGACTCCACGGTATTGGGTGGTGATCGCAAAGCAGACACGACTTATGTAGCGAAGGCAGCGGGACCATCCCAGTCCAGGGGGAATTCCGAGGCTGGCCGATTGCTCAAGAACAGGTTTGTACTGGAGGAGCGGGTTGGCAGTGGTGGTATGGGTGATGTTTACAAGGCACTGGACCTTCGCCAGCAGGAAGCCCAGGAGCGCAATCCTTATATTGCGATAAAGATCCTGAATGAAAACTTCGCACGGCATAAGGACGCGTTCATGTCGTTGCAGCGGGAGGCCACCCGAACCCGTGGCATCCCCCACCCCAATATCATGGCGGTTTACGACTTCGACCGGGAAGGCGACACCGTTTTCATGTCCATGGAGTTGCTCGACGGCAAGCCGCTGGACGACTATCTGAAAGATCACCCCGATGGCGTATCAATTGATGATGCCTGGAACATCATCGATGGTGTTTGCCAGGGGCTGAGTCGTGCGCATGGTGCCGGGATTGTCCATTCGGACTTTAAGCCGGGCAATATTTACTATACGGGCGACAAAATCGCCAAGGTATTTGATTTTGGCATCGCCCGGGCTGTTTCATCTCCGGGTGACCTCCAGGCAGATGGAGAAAAGACGGTATTCGATGCAGGTTCCCTGGGGGCGCTGACACCAACCTACGCCAGTCTCGAGATGCTGACTGGCAAGGAACCGACCAAGTCCGACGATGTTTACGCGGTGGCGCTGGTAGCGTACGAAGTGTTTACCGGGCGGCATCCCTACAATCGAACGCCTGCGGACAAGGCGCTCGAACGTGGATTGGAGCCGGAGCCCATACCCTTCCTGAAGCGACGTCACTGGAAAGCGTTGAAGAAGGGCCTGGCGCTGAAGGGTGAAGATCGATTCCAGAGCATCGATGAGTTTTACCAGGGCATGTTCAGCGAAGATGCGCCAGTGCTGCGATATGTTGCAATTGCGGCGGTGCTGATAGCCTCGATTGGTTTTGGCGTTTATACATCAATCTATGGGGGCGCTGAAGTTCCTGTTTATTTGACCAACCTGCAGGGACGGCTAAACGCTGACAAGAATAATCTCGAGAGTCGCCTCGGCAAGCTTGATACACCGCTAAATCCAGCGACATTTCGCTTTGATTCTGACGACTGGCGTGGGGAGATCCGCCAGAGTCTTGGTCGCATACGTGCCGTTGATCTTGAGTTGCAGGAACAGTTTGCGGAGGAATGGGATCTGCCGCCTGACCCGAGTATTGATCCATGGAAGGCACGGGTGCTTGACGCCTATCTGCTTGAAGTTGCCGACATCCAGTCACAGGTAGTGGCAGAAACTGATATCACGGGTGATGATCTGGCAGAACAGCTGAGTGAGACCGAGACGGCGCTCCAAAACCTGAGGGCTGCCCGGCTTTACCTCGACGAGGCGAAGGAGCATTTTGCGTTTGACCAGAAGTCTATCGCTGATGAGGAGGCCAAGCTGGCTCAGGCCCTTGAGTTGCGTGAGTTTCAGTTCAAGACAATCCTGGATGATATCCAGGAAGCGGAGGCCAAGTCGCTTGCTGCAGAAGAAAAACGAATTGCTGATGAGCAGGCCGCGGCGGCCGAACTTCAGCAGGCACTGGCGCTGCAGGAGCGAAACACGGTTTACAAGAGCCAGATAGAAGAGCTCAAGACCATCCTGCGCTGTAAAGGTGAAATTCCAATGGGCAAGGAACCCGATCAGCGTGACGATTTGACGCGTCTTGGCGAGATACTGAACGGTGGTGGTGATATCAGGGTGGGTGCCCGCATCTCGGCGGGATTGGGCGAAAACCAGATAACAAAAGAGCTGACAACCGTGTCCAACCAGGGTTTGCGGAACACGTTCCCTGATCAGTTTGAGATTGATCGCCCCGGGATAGTAGCGGCGATAAAAGGTTGTATAGAGCAGCGTATTGCCGTCAGGGACCCGGATCATGCGCGTGAAGTTAAAGCAAGAGTGATGACTTACTTACCTGAAGCGGTAGAGCTGGCAACAACCGTGATCGAAGATCTTGATCCCTGCGCATTGCGTACGCTGGAGGGACGTGGCAACCGCAACGGCAGTTGGTGTACTGATCGCCTTTCTGTTGGAGGTAATGGCCCTGAATTGGTTGTTGTGCCGCCAAAGGGAACCACTCTGGGGAAATTTGCAATCAGCCGCATTGAAGTCAAGGTAAGCGATTACAACCGATTCTGCGAGGCGACCGGCTGTACAAAAATAGGGGGTCCGCAGACACTTCCGGTGACAAATATTTCTCTGAGCCAGGCAGAAGAATATACGCGATGGCTGTCAGACCAGACCGGTCGGACCTACCGGTTACCCACGACCGACGAATGGCTTTACGCTGCCAGGACAAACACCGAAGAGCCACTTGATGACAATATCAATTGTACGGTTGATTCCCGTGGCGTGAGGCTGGGTGACAAATTGCTGTCTACGCTGTCGGGCCGACCAAATCGCTGGGGTTTATATAAC